>DASXUA010000046.1:0-2543 GCA_036505095.1 Phycisphaerae bacterium | reverse complement strand
TACTCTACGTTCCCGGGAACCACGAGTTCTACGGAGGCAGCATTGCGGGCACCGTAGACGTGCTCAAACAACTGTGCGCGGGTACCAACATCCGCGTGCTCGACAACGACGAAGCCATCATCGACGGCGTGCGTTTCCTTGGAACCACGCTATGGACTGATTTTATGCTGTTCGGGGACGGTGAGAAACGGGCAGCCGCGATTGGGAAAGCGCTGAGTTTTATGCGCGATTTCAAAAGAATCCACGTCGGAGAAGAACCGGAAGCGTTATTCACCCCCGCTCATTCAGCCGCGATGTTCGATGTCCACGCCAGATGGCTCGACGGCAAGCTGGCCGAACCGTTCGCCGGGCCGACCGTGGTAATCACCCACCATGCTCCTTCGCCGAAGAGTATCCACCCGAGGTTCGAAGACTCTCTTTTGAATGCGTGCTTCGTGTCCGATGTCGAACGACTGATCGACGGAAGCCGCGCGCGCCTGTGGATACACGGCCATACCCACGACAGCTTCGACTATGTCCTGAACGGAACGCGGGTGGTGTGCAATCCGCGCGGCTATGCCAAGGACGGGATAAGCGAAAATCCCCGCTTCGACGCGAATTTCCTGGTCGAAATCGGGTAGTGCATGCAAGGACATGATCAATGCTCGTGACGGCGCTCACGCAAATGTTCGGGCTGCAGCATCCGATCGTACTTGCGCCGATGGGCGGTGTATCGGGCGGGCATCTGGCGGCAACGGTATCCAACGCCGGCGGGCTGGGGCTGGTCGGCGGAGGTTACGGAGACCCCACTTGGCTGCGCACGGAACTGTCCCGCGTGAAGGAGGCCACCCAGCGGCCTTGGGGTGTCGGATTGATCACCTGGTCGGTGGATCGCGCTATTGTTGACCTGGTGCTGGGTTACCAGCCCCACGCTGTCATGCTCTCTTTCGGCGACCCCAGGCCTTACGTTTCCGCCGTAAAGGCGGCAGGGTGCAAGCTGATCTGCCAGGTGCAGGGCGTTGAAGACGCTCGGGTGGCTCAGGAAGCCGGAGCGGACATCATCGTGGCCCAGGGCGCGGAAGCCGGTGGGCACGGGGTTGGCCGCGCCACGCTGCCGTTGGTGCCGGCGGTGGTCGATGCGGTGACACCGACGCCGGTGTTGGCGGCCGGCGGCATCGCCGATGGGCGCGGTCTCGCGGCGGCGCTCATGCTGGGTGCCCACGGGGCGCTGATCGGCACGCGCTTCTATGCGAGCGCCGAGGCCCTCGGGCAGGACCGGGCGAAACATCGCATTGTTGCTGCGCGCGGCAACGAGACCGTGCGCACACGCGTATTCGACATCGTACGCGGATACGCGTGGCCCCCGGCATACACTGGACGCGCACTTCGCAACCGCCTCGTGGAGCGCTGGGACGGCTGCGAGAGCGATCTTGCACTTGCACTGGAACCCGAACGTGCTAGGTATCAAGCAGCCGCCGGCGAGGGCGATTACGATACGACAGTGATCTGGGCCGGAGAAGCCGTCGATCTAATCAAGAGCGTGGAAGGCGCAGCCGCGCTCGTCGCGCGGATCAGTGCTGAGGCCGAAGCACAGCTGCATATCGGCGCCAAGCTCACGCAGTAGCTGAAAGAGACTGTTGGTGGCGCGGCATGGCCGCCATAGTGAATTACGGCTGAAAGAACAGGACACGATCAAACTGAAAGGAGCGTTCGCCATGGAACAGCACATGTTTCCCGATGTTTCGAAGGATCTCGCCCAAAAACGACGTGTGCTTGCCCCTGAAATCTACGGCGCGTTCCGGGAATTCGGCCAGCGCGTCTTTGCCGATGGTGCGCTGCCGTCGAAAACCAAGCAACTCATTGCCGTCGCAGTGGCGCACACCACCCAGTGCCCATACTGCATCCGCGGCCACACTGAGCTCGCATTGAAAAAGGGCGCGACGGAACAGGAGATCATGGAAGCGATCTGGGTTGCCGCCGAGATGCGGGCCGGCGCTGCCTACGCGCACTCGGTCCTCGCCATCGATGCGATGAATCAGGCGGAAGCCAAGCCAGCCGCGTAGTCAGTAGCCATAAAACTCTTCGCTGCGAATGTCGTCGTCGTCGATGCTTGCGCGATTCAACGTCTGTCGTACTGCCTCGACCATCGACGGTGGCGCAGCGAGGTAGTAGACCGGCGCTGACAGGTCTGCGCCAACCTTTTTCACCAGCTCTTCGTCAATCAAGCGGGTTTCTCCCTCCCATGGCCGACCGGAGTGGCTCATCTGGGTCATCGTCGCAACCAGACGGAAGTTCTTGTTGAGCTGCTCGAGTTGTCGCAGCTCGGCCAGAAATGCGGCGTCCTCGGGCCGGCGATTGGAATAGAGCAATACCAGGCGCTGGGCCAGCCGATCCTTCGCCGCTTGCCGCAGGATGCTCATAAACGGCGTAATGCCGATACCTCCCGCGACGAAGACCGCTGGGCGCGCGCGATTGCTATGCAGCGTAAGCGATCCGAACGGCCCTTCGAGCTGTAAAGGCGAGCCGATTGGCAGGGACTTGAGCGCGCGCTTGAACGCGCTGTC
>DASXUA010000045.1:0-3153 GCA_036505095.1 Phycisphaerae bacterium | reverse complement strand
GGTCGGCGGCAGCGCCGCGAGCATGATGGCCTATGATCAGGCCAAGAAGTTCTCCCGACACCCCGACCAGTTCGGCAGCGGCGTCCCCGAGGGCATCATCGCTTCGGAGTCGTCGAACAACGCCAATGTCGGCGGGTCGCTGGTCACCATCATGGCGTTCGGAATACCCGGCGACGCGGTGACGGCCGTAATGCTCGGCGCGCTGACCATTCACGGCATCCAATCCGGGCCGCTCTTCATCTTGCAGAACCCACAGCTCGCGTACGGGATCTTCGCGGCTTACCTTCTCGCGCATCCGATCATGGTCATCATCATCGGCTTGGGAGCGCGGTGGATGCTGCGCGTGGTCAGCGTTCCGCAGGCGGCGCTGTTTCCCGTGGTGCTCGTGCTTTGCGTCATCGGCGCGTTCGCGTTGGACAACACCATGGCCAACGTCTACATCCTCGCTGCATTCGGCGTCCTGGGCTACGCGATGGCGAAATGCCAGTTCCCGCTTGCGCCGTTCATCCTCGGTGTGATCCTCGGCGATCAGATCGAGATCAACCTCGTGCGCGCGGTGATGACCGACGCCAACCCGTGGTTGTTTTTCACCCGGCCGATCTCGGGCGTCTTGCTCGCGCTCTCCGTGATCTCGATCGTCGCTGCACTTTGGCAACATCGGCGCTTCGTCCGTCGCAAAGCGGCGACCGCAGACGGTGATACCGACTACTGAGCAGGCCGCCCTGGCTCTAACTCCACCTTCGCCGAGGTACAGACGATCGCTTGCATCGCCCAACCATTCGATCTAGCGATCTAAAACCTTCCAAGGATCGATCACCGGTATCTTCAGATCCCGAAAATGCCGCACGTTGCGTGTCGCGAGCGTGGCATTCCGCGCCAGTGCGATGCCGGCGATCCGGGTGTCGCGAACGTCCACCGGCCGGCCGGCCTTCTGGCGCTCTGCCGCATCAGCGCCGAAAGCACGTTGGTATCGAGAATGATCACTTGCCAAAATCAGCCGAGCGCGAAGGCTGACCGCGTGATTCTGGCAAGTCCGCGATCAGGCCTGTTTTCGTGAAGCGAGCGGCCGGGGTTCCCGCCGCTGGTCATGGTCCCGGCGAGGTGGCTTTCGGGGTGAGCGCGACGCATCGGCGTCGGCCGGTGTTAACTTTGCTTTCGTTTTGGGGCAGAGTACCGATATGTCTCTCGCTTCATTTGTGCAGGCTCATGCCGCCCACGCCGATTGGCGTGTGGCCCTGGCCCATTGCCAGAGGCAACTTCAGAAACAGATCGCCGAGCGTGCCGCGCAGCCGGGTGATTCCTCCGCGTTCACTCTGGGCTGGTGTTATCTGAGCGATTATTACGCGCCGGCGGTCGAGGCGATCCTCGATGAGCTGCGGCGGCGCTTCCCCGGCGTGGCTTGGGTCGGCACGGTCGGCGTGGGCGTGGCCGCCAGCGGCGTGGAATACATCGACGAGCCGGCCCTGGTGCTGATGATCGCGCAGTTGCCGCGCAAATCGTTCCGACTGTTCTCGGGCCTGCAGCCGCTACCTGCCGCATCGTCCGGGTTCATGGCCCATACCGCGCTGGTCCATGCCGAAGGTAGCACGCCCGACTTGCAGGAGTTGATCCACGAGCTGAGCGCGCGCACGGCCACGGGTTATCTGTTCGGCGGGCTGTCGTCGGCGCGCAACCGTACGGTACATATGGCGGATGGCGTATTCACCGGCGGTTTGTCCGGGGTGGCATTCGGCCCCGAAGTCGGCCTGATCTCACGCGTGACCCAGGGCTGCCAGCCGATCGGACCGTCGCGCAATATAACCAAAGCCGAGCGCAATTTCGTGGTCAGCCTGGACGGCAAGCCGGCGCTCGATTGCGTGTTGCAGGATCTGGGGCTCGATCGGGACCTGCCGGATCACGAATTGTCGCAGGCGCTGTCCACCACGCTGGTGGGCTTGATTACCGCAGCCGAAGACGTGCCGACTCGGCCCGGACAGTTCGGCGCGGATACCGTCGTGCGACACCTGGTGGGCGTCGACCGGGAGCACCAGGTCCTGGCGATCGCCGAGCAGATTGAGCCCGGCATGCGCCTGGCTTTTTGCACGCGCAACGCAGAAGCCGCACAGCTCGATCTGGTGCGCATTGCGACGGAAATCCGCGCCGAAATCGAGAGCGGCCCGGCACGGCACATGGCGGGCGCGGTATATGTCAGTTGCTCGGGACGCGGCGGCGCGCACTTCGGCGCGCGGCATGCCGAGTTGCAGCTGGTGCGAGATGCCCTGGGCGATCTGCCGCTGGTCGGCTTTTTTGCCGGTGGTGAGATCGCAAGGCACCATCTCTACGGCTACACCGGGGTATTGACAGTGTTTGCGTGATGTGCGGCGATTCGCACTGCGCCCTCGGACGAATTTTCCTATCGCACGCAGGTGCACGGCAGGCTCAAGCGCAGCGACGAGCTGCTGCCAGGCGCGCAGTGGCTGCAGCGACCGTGCCGCGAATCTCCTATCGAGCCCCATGATCGCTTGCCATGCAGATCACATCGGCAGCCTGCTCCGCCCGTCCGAACTTATTTCGGCGCGGGTGGACGCCGCCTCGGGTCGGATCTCGCGTGTCCGGTTCAAGGCCATCGAAGACCGGGCCGCGGAGGACGCCATCAGGCTCCAGGAGGGCGTGGGCCTGCCAGTGGTCACCGACGGCGAGCAGCGGCGACTCTCCTTCCAAAGTCAGTTCGCCGAATCGGTGAGTGGCCTCGGCGACTGGGATCTGAACGCATTTCTGTGGGGCGATTGGCACGGAGATTCTTCGACCGCCGGCGATCGGACAATTGAGCGTCCCGCGGGACTCGGGGTCGTAGAGAAGCTCCGACGCAGACGGCATTTGTCGGTGGAAGAATTCGTGTTTTTGCGTGCGCGCACGAACCGCATTCGGAAGATCACGCTGCCTAGCCCCAGCCTTTGGGCAAACTTCTGGTCCGCGCAGCGCTCCCGCGGAGCATATCCCACCGTCGAGATGTTCCTCGCCGACGTGGTGGACATACTTCGCGAGGAAGTCGCGGAGCTAGTGCGACTCGGCGCGACCTACATTCAGCTCGACGCGCCCCACTATGCACTGTTGCTCGATCCAGCGAAGCGCAGCTTTTACGAATCCCAGGGCTGGAGCGCGGAGCGCTATCTG
>DASXUA010000044.1:0-11496 GCA_036505095.1 Phycisphaerae bacterium | reverse complement strand
AAGAAAGGCGCGCACAGTGGTCTCGGCCATAGTGAGACCGGGATCGGCGACAGTGGCGCAGGGCTCCAGCATTCCGCCGCATATGCGGCAAGGTGTTGGGTTGTCGGGTCGGACATAGATGCGGGCGAGCCCGTGGCTGATGCGGCTCAGGCGCGACAGGGCGGTCTGCGAATCGTCAGCGCCGGCTGCGCGCGACGCATGGATAACCTGGACTGCGTCGTGCAGCCGCGTCGCCAGCGCGGTGACGCGCGGATCGCGCGCCTCGGTCGACGCGGCCGCGACAGGTGCCGCGTCAAGTCGGTTAACGCGCGGGAGCGATTCCGGTGCAGCGCCCGAAGCGGCATAGCACGCGGCCGACAGTGCGGCCAAGGCGAGCATTCGGCAGCGAGCGCCGCACGTGCTGAATGGAATCCATGTGAATCGGCCTGTGGGGCCACAATCGCGATGCGACATCACGCCATTCCTCCATTGGATGAACATGGCGTGGCTCAGAAGCACGCGCGATACCATGCTTGAGTCCGCGAATTCACTCCAGAAGGCAGCGCGCCCGCGAGTTGGCCGAAATTGTTGCGCGGTTCTGCCCAGGATTTCCCGGTCTGAATTGCGAGTTCTTACCCAGCCCGAGTCTATACGACCTGGGTGGCCGCATGGAGCGGCCTGGCGCTCGGCGCTCAACGATTGCGGCGCGTCAGGATTCCGCCGACCAGGAGCAGCACGATCCCCAGCAAACAACCGGCGGCCCGCTGCCAGACGGCGTGCGCGGCGCTGGCGAAGGCGAGATCGTCGCCCACGAGGCACATCAGGCCGAGCACAACTCCGATCGCGACCAGCGTCAGTGAGCGAAACAGGGCCGCGACCAGCACCAGCAGGATCGCCACGCCCACGCCGGCCATCTGCCGCCATCCGAAGCCGGCCGAATGGCCGAAGGCCAGCACTTGTGCAGAGATCGACGCGGCGGCGATCAGAGCGCCCACGCCCGTCAACACGGCACCCAGTTCGACTCGATCCGGCAGGCCGGAGCCGCCGGCCGCTCCGCCGTGGCTACCCATCCATTCGGCATCCGCGCATTCCAGACAAAGATGGCGGATGGACGTGACGCCGTTCACCTGGATCGAGCGATGCACGCGGGCCGGCGCCCGGCACTTTTCACAAACGGTCTGGGGTTCGGACATGGCACGCGATCCTGAGTTCGACGCAAGAGGATCACATTTTCGTCGGACCGTCCGCGTTTTGCCAGTCTGGCGTTGTCCGGCCGCGGGTCCGAAGATATACTTACGGTGAGTGGCGGAGGCTCAGGTGGCCGGGGTTCTCTCCCCAGAGGGAGAAGGGGAAACCGAACAGCGCACGGTTTCCCGGCCGCTGTTCGATCGGTCGGACGGCCTGCGTCACGAATCTCCAACGTCCGGCCGCGATCAATCGTGCGCTGACGCAGAGAGCAGCGGCTCGGAGTTCTACCGTCCGGTCGATCATGCTCTCTGCATTTTTCCAGGGTGGCCAAGGTATGCTGCCTTTCATGCCGGCTATCGTTCGCGGCGAGGCCCCCTGGCTGTGCTTCGCCGTCTTTATCCTGGGCGTCTATCTGCTGATCTCACTCGCGCGCCGGGGCGGCGCGCGCCGCTGCGCGCGCTGCCAGGAGATCAATCGACCCTATAGCCGCTTCTGCGCGCATTGCGGCGCGCCATTGCGATGACGCGCCGCGCTGCACGCCGGCCCGCGGTGGCGCCCGCACGTGCCCGGGCCATTCGCCAACGCCTGCTCAATTGGTATGACCGCAACCGGCGCGACCTGCCCTGGCGGCGGCGCCGCGAGGACCCGTATGCCCAGTGGGTCGCCGAAATCATGCTGCAGCAGACGCAGGTGGCCACCGTGCGGGCTTACTATGAGCGTTTCCTGCGGCAGTTCCCCGACGTGCGGAGCCTCGCGTGGGCCTCGCGCCAACGGGTGCTGAAGTCCTGGGAAGGGCTGGGCTACTATCGGCGCGCGATGCATCTGCACACCGCCGCGCGCCAGGTTGTGGGGGCCGGCGGCGCACTGCCGGAAAACCGCGACGGCCTGCGCGCGCTGCCCGGCATCGGCGACTACACATCGGCGGCGATCGCATCGATCGCCTTCGGCGAACCCGTCGCGGCCGTCGATGGAAACGTCGTACGCGTCCTCTCACGATTGTTCAAGCTGGTCGGACCAGCAAAGACGAACAGGCTGCGCGAAGGCGTTCAGCACATCGCCGAACAGTTGCTCGACTCGCGTCGGCCCGGCGATTTCAATCAAGCATGGATGGACTTGGGCGCGACGGTCTGCCGGCCGAAAGAGCCGCACTGCTCCGCCTGCCCGCTCAGTTCCCTGTGTTTGGGACGGTTGAACCGGCGCCGCAACCGGGCACCGCGTGCCGACGCTCCGCGACAGGTGCCCGTCGTGGTGCAGACGGTTCTGATTGCGCGATGCGGCGACGCGCTCTTCATGCGCCGTCGCCCCGAAAGTGGCCTATGGGCCGGCCTCTGGGAGTTTCCGGCGCTGGACGGAAATGATGTGCGCGCCGAACAGCTCCTGGCATTATGTGGACTGTGCGCCCGTGGCTCGGCCGTCCCACTCGAAACGATCGAGCGCCGCCTGACCCATCGCTTATATTGTTTTCATCCCCTGCTCATTTCAGCCGACGACGCCAGACCTCGGCCGCGCAGCGACGCGCGCGTTGGACGTTGGGTTCCGCCACGCCAGCGTGCGCGTCTGCCGGTTTCCACGGCGCATCGGAAACTTCTGAGCCTGGTCAACGCTGGCGGTTAGTCCGAAGGACGTGGGGAGCATTGCCCACTTTTCCGCGCGGAGTGGGTGATGGCCCACGTCCACCGCCGTTATTCGCGCTCCAGCGCGCTGGCACGGGTTGTGCCCATACGCCAGGGCATGCCGCCGATCGCCGCGTCGGCCAACGAGAGGGAGAGCCATGATGATGGCGCAGCGTGTAGATGGCGGCGTGGCCGAAACGAGTGAGCAGCGCAGTTGGCTACACGAGGCGCTGGCGACCGGCAGCGTAGACGCGTACATCGGCAAACGCCGTCACGCGCGGGTGAGCTGGAATGTGCCGGCGATCTTGCGCGTCACCCTGGATCACCGAGCGCGCCTGCTTTACGTCAGCACGCGGAATGTCTCGGCAAGCGGAATGGCGGTTGTCTGCCGCGAGCGGATTTCTGCGATGAGCATGATACAGGTCTGTATCGGCGGCGAGGAACGCTGCGTCGCGGGCCGCGTGATGCACTGCACGCAGACCTTGGGTGGATATCTCATAGGCATCGAATTCGAGAACGTAGCGGAGGCTGGCTAGGTCCGTGGGCGGGCTGCTTGCCGGAGACGTGGTGCCGCGGCTACACTACGGCTACGAATTGCAGCCCAGAAATAGGATGTGTCGTTTTCGAACGGCCGCACGCACGGATCGCGGAGCGGACAGGAGCCTGACGAGCGCGTGAAGTTCTGCCTGGTCGATCGCATCCTGGAGGTCGCGCCCGGATCACGCATCGTGACCGTCAAGGCGGTGACGCTTTCCGAGGAGTACCTGGCCGATCATTTCCCTACCTTTCCGGTGCTGCCGGGTGTCTTGATGTTGGAGGTGATGGTGGAGTCGGCCGCGTGGCTGCTGCGCCTGAGCCGTAACTTCGCACAGAGCATGATCTTGCTGAAAGAGGCCAGAAACGTTACCTATAAGAGTTTCGTCAAGCCCGGACACCTGTTGCGGGTTGAGGTCACCTGTCGGCGGCTGGCGCCCGACGATAGCGAGTACAGTGGCACGGGCGTCTGCGACGATGTAGAAACGGTGAAGGGGCGATTCACTCTTCGCCATTTTAACCTGGCCGATCGCGACCGCGAGCTGTCGGCACTGGACGAACGGATCGTGGCTACGGCGCGGTCGCGCCTGAGTTTGCTGCGGCGAAGCCCGGCAGCGAATACCGCACAATGATGCGGTGCCGCTGGCGGCCCGTGGCCGCGATGGAACTTGGAGGCTTTAGCGTAATGGTAGGAACCATGGACCGAGCAGCGGTTTTCGAGAAGGTGCGTGACGTCCTGGTCGAGGCTTTGGGCGTCGACGAGGACGAGGTCACCCCGGAGGCCACGCTGCAAGGCGACCTCGGTGCCGAGAGCATTGACTTTCTGGATATCGTGTTCCGGCTGGAGAAGAGCTTTTCCATCAAGATTCCGCGCGGCGAGCTGTTTCCCGATGACGTGATGAACAATCCGGATTACGTCGAAAACGGCAAGCTGACGAAGTCGGGCCTGGAGCAGCTCAAGAAAGCCATGCCGCACGCCGACTTCTCAGCTTTCGAAGAAAACCCGGAGATCGCGCGCATGCCGGAGTTGTTCACGGTCAACACGATCGTCAACTTCGTGAACGATAAACTGAAGAGTGCGTGAGGGCTCGTCGGAACCTC
This sequence comes from Phycisphaerae bacterium, assembly GCA_036505095.1. GTDB lineage: Bacteria > Planctomycetota > Phycisphaerae > UBA1845 > UBA1845 > DASXUA01. The sequence goes on along the minus strand of DASXUA010000044.1, from coordinate 7,081 downwards.
CCACGCGAGTGGGGGGGTGAAATCCGAGCGGCTAAGGTATTCGAAACTCACCCCGCCCTGGCGGGCGGTTGCTCAGAACCCCCCACGCGAGTGGGGGGTGACATCCGAGCGCTTAAGGTGGGCGAAACTCAGCCCGCCCTCGCGGGCGGGGTTCTGAATTGTGCGCTGGCTGTGGATCGACAACTTCGTGGAGTTCGAATCTGGCGTGCGCGCCACGGCCGTCAAGAACGTCACCTCGGCCGAAGAGCACCTGCATGAGACGTTTCCCGGCTATCCGGTCATGCCGCCGTCGTTGATGATCGAGGGCATGGCACAGACGGCGGGCATCCTGGTGGGGGAGGCGCGGCAGTTCACGGAGAACGTCATCCTGGCCAAGATTCGCCGCGCCGAATTCGACGAGTATGCGTTGCCGGGCGATCAGCTCCGATATGAAGCGCGCATCGAATCGATCGACGAAAAGGCCGCCATGACCGCCGGAACGGTCTATCGGAACGCGCGCAAGATCGGCGAGGTCGAACTCGTCTTCTCGCACGTGGGCAAGAGCGGCGCGGCGCTGGGCCTTCCGGATTGGAACTTCGTATTCACGGACGAATTCGTCAATCTGTTGCGGACATTTCAACTCGATCGAGCGGTGAAGGTGGCCAAAGCATGAAGCGGCGGGTGGTGATCACCGGACTGGGCGTGGCCACGCCGATCGGCATCGGGATCGATCCGGTCTGGGAGGGCTTGCTGTCGAAGCGCTGCGGGCTGAAGCGCATCGCCGCGTTCGATGCCTCGGGACTGGCTTCGGGCGTAGGCGGGGAAATCCCGGCCTTCAAGATGACCGACTATGTCCCCAAGAGCTATCGCAAGAGCGTCAAGGTGATGTCGCGCGATATCGAGATCGCGCTGTTGTGCGCCTATGAGGCCGTGCGAAACGCCGGCCTGAAGACCAAATGCCTGATCGAGCGCGGCGAGGCGGAAGGCGCTCCGAATCTCGATTCAACGCGCTTCGGGGCGAACATCGGCGCCGGCTTGATCTGCGCTGACCTGAACGAACTGGCCGGGGCGCTGGCGACGGCGCAGGATCCGGCTGGGCAGTTCAGCCTCGTGCGCTGGGGTCGCGAGGGCATGGAGAACCTCACGCCCCTGTGGCTGCTCAAGTTCCTGCCGAACATGCTAGCCTGCCACGTGACGATCGTGCACGATGCCCAGGCGCCTTCCAACACGATCACCTGCGGCGAGGCCTCGAGCCATCTGGCGATCGGCGAAGCCTTCCGCACGATCGCGCGCGGTGCCGCCGACGTGTGCATCTGCGGCGGCGCCGAAAGCAAGATGAATCCGATGGGCGTGGCGCGCCAGCAGCTTCTGGGACGAATGGCCGCGCGGCACGGCGGTGATGGAGCGCGCGCCTGCCGGCCCTTTTCGGCCGATCGCGATGGCATCGTGGCCAGCGAAGGCGGCGGGCTGGTGATTCTCGAAGTGCTCGAGCACGCGCAGGCGCGCGGCGCCCGGATTTATGCGGAACTCGTGGGCTTTGGGGCCACCGCCAACACCCACGGCTGGCGCCAGCCCGATCCGCAAGGCCAGGGGATTGCGAACGCCATCCGCGCAGCCCTGAAGGATGGGGAATGCGCTCCTGAGCAGATCGGCCTCATCGGCGCCTTCGGCGCCGGCACGAAAGATCACGACGCCTCGGAGGCCGCCGCCTGGCGCTCCGTTTTCGGCGATCAATTGTCGAAAGTGCCCGCGCTGGCGATCAAGGGCAGCATCGGCAACAACGGCGCCGGCAGCGGCGCGATCGAGTTCGCCGTGCTCACGATGGCTTTGCATCACAAGACGGTGCCGCCGTCGCTCAACACCGCGCCGTCCGATCCGAAATGCGGACTGCGCTTCGTACAGGACGATCCGATCGACGCCCGGGTGAGCGCCGCCGTCAGCGTGGCCTACGCCCTGGGCGGCGGCCAGAATGCCGCTCTGGTGATCAAGCGTTTCCCGTTGTAGGAGTTGCAAGCGCACTCCGCCCTCCGCCAAATTGCGGCGCTATAATTGAGCGCCGGGGTCAAAACCCATGTACGACGACCACGAACTAGGACCCGCATGGTCACACGTGGCTCACCTGCCGGTGAAGCTTCAGCGAAGGCTCGCGCTGCGCCTCTTGCTCGGCACTCTGCCAAAGGGTCCGGTGGCCGTCGTCTGCCTTCGTCAGTTTCCGGCCGACAAGCAGGCGCGCATGAACGATCTGATGGATCAGCACAACGAAGGCATGCTCGGCCGCGCCGCCGATCGTGAGCTGCGACGGTTGATGCGCGCGGCGGACCAGATCATGCTTGCCAACGCACGCGAGCTGGCGCGCGCGTCCACGCAACGCGTGGCTACTTTGCGAAAAACAGACGCACCGGAGAGGGGCGCCAAATCTCGGAAATCTCGCAAGAGACCGCTCGGGCGATCGCGATCATCCGGATGACGTCGCGCGTACCGTCATCGCTGGCGCGAATGGTGGCAGCGCGGGCCTTCCACCGATGCGAGTACTGTCACGCACCGCAGGTGGCAACGGGTCAAACGTTTCACATCGATCACATTTTGCCGCGTCGTGCCGGCGGTCGGACCTCCGCGGAGAATCTGGGCTTGGCCTGCCCGCACTGCAACTACGCCAAAGCCCGGCGGACTTGGGCCGTGGATCCCGCTGGCTCGGTGACGGCCCGCTTGTTCAATCCCCGCACTGATCGATGGGACGAGCACTTTTCGTGGTCCGACGACTATCAGCAGCTCAAAGGCCTGACCACCATCGGTCGGTGACCGTAAGAGCGCTCGACATGAACTCGGCCCTGATGACGCGCGCACGGCAGTTGTGGCGAAGAGCTGGACTGATTCCCTGACTTTGCCGGCGCGCGGGGCAGACGACCATGTGGCTGGCTTGACGAATTCCTGCGTTCCAGTATCTTTCGCGTGTAGTCTGTGCGAACGGAAGCTCTCGGGTCAATGTAATGTCCAAGCGTGTTGTCATTACCGGTCAAGGGTGGATCACGCCGCTCGGCGCCGATATCGAATCCGTCTGGCGCAAGCTGCTGGCCGGTCAATGCGGGATCGCGCCGACCACGCTGTTCGATGCGCGCACTTTCCCAACGCAGTTCTCGGCCGAGGTGAAGGGCTTCAAGCTCGACGACTTCCTCGCTGACACGGCTAAACACGGGGGCGCCAGCCGCAACACGCAGTTCGCGCTGGCGGCGGCGCAGATGGCCTGGAAAGACGCTCAACTCAATCAGGCGCTGGCGCTCGATCCGACCCGCGTGGGCGTGTATCTGGGCGGCGGCGAGGGCCCGATCGACTTCGATCCTTTCGCGGCCGCGGCCGTGCAGGGTTGGAAGACGGCGGAATCCAGTGGCGAGGGTCAACTCGATACCGTCCGGTGGGCCGAGGTGGCTCTGGGCGGCTTGGACGCCACGCGCGAGTTCGAGCAGGATCCCAACATGGCCGCCGGGCATCTGGCGATGCAGTTCAACGCCGCGGGGCCGAACTTCAACACCCTGACCGCCTGCGCCGCCAGCACGCAGGCGATCGGCGAGGCCACCTCCCTGATTCGGCGCGGTGATGCCGACGTGATGATCTCCGGCGGCACGCACAGCATGATTCACCCGCTGGGCGTGACCGGCTTCAATCGACTTACCGCGCTGTCCACGCGTAACGACACCTGCCTGACCGCCTCGCGGCCGTTCGACCGCTCGCGCGACGGCTTCGTGCTGGGCGAGGGCGCGGGGATTCTGATCCTCGAAGACTTGGAACACGCCCAAGCGCGCGGCGCGCGCATTCTGGCCGAGGTGGTGGGCTACGGCTCGACCGCCGACGCCTTCCGCATCACTGATATTCACGAAGCCGGGCGCGGTGCGATTGCCGCCATTCGCCTGGCACTGGCGGATGCCGGGTTGCAGCCGCACGACATCAACTACATTTCGGCGCACGGCACGGGCACGGAGGAGAACGATAAGATCGAAACGCTCGCCATCCGCGGCGTTTTCGGCGATTACGCGCGCAAAGTCCCGATCAGCAGCGTCAAAAGCATGCTGGGCCATCTCATCGCGGCCGCCGGCGGCGTCGAATTGATCACCTGCGTCCTGGCCATCCGCGACCAGGCCGTTCCCCCGACCATCAACTATTCAATCCCCGATCCGAACTGCGACCTCGATTACGTGCCGAATCAGGCGCGCCAGGTGCCGGTTGAGGTAGCGATGTCCAATAGCTTTGGCTTCGGCGGGCAGAACGACACATTGATCATCTGCAGCTTCGCGCCGTAGGTCGGCCGCCCTGCCGGGACCCGCGCTTCACGCAGCGCGACCGCTTTACTTGAAGATGCGCCGCAAATCCTTGACGGCGCAGGGTTTGTGTGCAACATCCCAACGCCTCTGCATGGGCGTGCCAGCCGCCCTCCGGACATCCGCGCTGTGCTCCTCAAATAAATCTTCCCAAACTTGGGCGGGATTTTGCGCCTTACTCTCTGGAAGCCCAGCGCCGTTAAGCGGATGATAACGGTCGCAGCTCCTCGAACGGTGTCTTATGCCCGCAAGCCCGAACATCACAGCGATCCTGGCGCGCGCCTGCGACGGCGATCACAACGCACCGGCCGAGTTGTTGCCTCTTGTCTATGACGAACTGCATCGGCTGGCAGCCGCCTACATGGCCGACGAGCGCGCCAGCCATACGCTTCAGCCCACCGCCCTGGTGCACGAGGCCTGGCTGCGGATGGTCGGCGACCCGCGCGAATGGAAGGGACGGGCTCACTTCCTGGGAGCTTGCGCCGCGGCCATGCGGCGCGTGCTCGTGGATCACGCCCGGCGACGCGATTCCGTGAAGCGCGGTGCAGGCGGCATGCGCGTGACGCTGACCGGCGAATCGGCGGCGATCCTACGGCAGGATATGCAGGTCCTGGAACTCAACGAGCTGCTCGAGCGGTTGGCAGTGCTTGATGAGCGCAAGGCGCGCGGCGTCGAGTTGCGTTTCTTCGCCGGCATGACGCGCGACGAGGTGGCCGAGGCGCTGCACGTCTCGGCCGCGACCGTGGATGACGATTGGGCCGTCGCCCGCGCCTGGCTGGCGGCCGAGCTGCGCCGGGGAGAACAGCCATGAACGAAGCCCGCTTTCAACGCGTCTCAGCGCTGTTCCTGAAGGCCCGCGCGCTTGGCCTGCACGAGCGCGACCTTTTCCTGGACGAAGCCTGCGGCAGCGATGCCGAGCTGCGCCGCGAGGTGGCGCTGATGCTTGGCGCGGGCGACGACGCTTTGCCGTTCGCCGAATTGGCCGAAGACCTGCGCGGTGCGCGCGACGCCCTGTCCACGAAGCCGATCACCTCCCCTCCCTCACAGGGAGGGGTTGGGGGAGGGTGCGCCCTCTCGACCGAGGGGGAGAGGGAGGACGCATCACGTCCATCTGGCAGCTGCATCGGCCCCTATCACCTGCTGGAAAAGCTCGGCGAGGGCGGCTTTGGCGTGGTGTACGTGGCCGAGCAGGAGCAGCCCGTGCGGCGGCGCGTAGCGCTCAAGGTCATCAAGCTCGGCATGGATACGCGGCAAGTCGTGGCGCGCTTCGAGGCCGAGCGGCAGGCGCTGGCCATGATGGACCATCCGCACATCGCCAAGGTCTTCGACGCCGGCGCTACGGACTCCGGACGTCCGTATTTCGTGATGGAGCTGGTCCGCGGCATCCCGATCACGCACTATTGCGACCAGAACAAACTCTCGCCACGCGAGCGGCTGGAGCTCTTCATCCCCATCTGCCAGGCCGTGCAGCACGCGCATACCAAAGCCGTCATCCACCGCGACCTCAAGCCATCGAACGTGCTGGTCACGCTGCACGACGGCGAGCCCGTGCCCAAGGTGATCGACTTCGGGATCGCCAAAGCCACCGCCGGCCGCCTGACCGACAAGACCATCTACACCGAGTTCCACGCCATGATCGGCACGCCGGCCTACATGAGCCCCGAGCAGGCCGAGCTATCCGGCCTGGACATCGACACGCGCAGCGACATCTACGCGCTGGGCGTGCTGCTGTACGAGCTGCTCACCGGCACGACGCCGTTCGACGCGACGGACTTGATGCGCAGTGGCCTGGCCGAGATGCAGCGCATCATCCGGGAAGTCCAGCCGCCCAAGCCGTCAACGCGCATCAGCAGTCTTGGCCTTTCTCCCTCTCCCTTCAAGGGAGAGGGCCGGGGTGAGGGTGGCTCGTCCATACTCGACATCGCCAAACATCGCCGCACCGATCCGCAATCGCTGGCCAAGACCATCCGCGGCGATCTGGACTGGATCGTGATGAAGTGCCTGGAAAAGGACCGCACGCGGCGCTACGAGACAGCCAGCGCGCTGGCCGCCGACGCGCAGCGGTATCTAACGGGCGAGCCGGTGCTGGCCGCTCCGCCCAGCCGATGGTATCGCCTGCGCAAGGTGCTGCGGCGCCACCGGCGTGTCGTGCTGCCGGGAGCCGTGCTGGTGCTGATGGCCATCGTCGGCCTGTCGATCGGGACGCTGCTGGTGTGGCAGGAGCAGCGGCGGACGAGGGCGGCGTACGACCAGTCGCGGACCAACGAAATGAAGGCTGTCGCCGAGGCGGAGCGGGCAGACCGCGAAGCGCGAGACGCGCGAGCGCAGGCGGCGAAAGCCGCACGGGCCGCTAGAAGGGCGGAGGCAACAAACAAGTTCATCCAGGACATGTTGTCAGCCGCGGACCCGTCGAAGCTAAAAGGCGCAGATGTCACGGTCCGCTCGGTCTTGGATGCGGCAGTTGCGGAGCTTGATGCCGGGTCTCTTGCCGGCGAGCCGGAAACAGAGGGCGATGTTCGGACCGCGCTTGGCCAATCGTATCAGAGCTTGGCGATGTACGAAATCGCCGGCATGCAGCTGAGCAAGGCACTCGAGCTTTACGAGAGCGTGTTCGGACCGGAGCAGGAGCAGGTCGCGACCGGGCAAACGAACCTTGCGGACCTACTACGTGTGGCAGGCAAGTTGGATGAGGCTGAGTCTGCGGCCCGCCGATCGGTCGCAATTAAAGAGAAAGTCTTTGGGGGGGAGGAAAACGCGTCTCTGGCGTTGAGCGTCAATAACTTGGCAAGTGT
>DASXUA010000043.1:0-4167 GCA_036505095.1 Phycisphaerae bacterium | reverse complement strand
TGCTGCGCTGGAAGTGGACGATCGCGGGCGTGGCGGCGCTCGCCTCAGCGATCGTCATTCCGCTCATCTGGATGTTCGTGGTGCCGATGTACCGCTCGCGGGCGCTGATCCACGTGGGGCCGGGAAACAAGCGACTGGTTTATCGCGATGAGGACAACACGCCGAGTCCATTCTACCGCACGTTCCTCAATACGCAGGTGCAGATCATCCAGAGCCCGGCCGTCCTGGAACGCGTGCTCGACGACCCCGATGTCCGGCAGACACCCTGGTACCGCGAGCAGGCCCACACCCTCGGGGGCAGTCCGCTGACGCCGCTCGAGCGCTTGATGCGCGAGCTCACCGTCCGGCCGGGCGGCGATGACGAACTGATCGAAGTCGCGATGGATACGCGCCAGTCGTTGGACTGCAAGGTGATCGCCAACACCGTGGCACGCGAGTTCGAGAAGCTCAGCCGGGAACGCTCCCAGATCCAGGATGCGGAGCTGCTGAACGTGCTGAACGACATCCGCAAGACCTATCAGAAGGAGATCGAGAGCATCAATATCGCGCGCCATAACGTCGCGCAGCGCCTGGGTACGCTGGCAACCGAGGAGCTGCGTTCCACGCTCAAGACGCAGCTCAGCGCCATGGAGATCGAAGCGGCCCGGCTGGAGCGCGAAAAGCGCATGACCGAGTGGCGGCTGGATATGTTCGCCGGCACACAGGCCTCCCCGGAGAACGGGGCGGCGGGTCCGCCCAAGCCTGATCGCCGCTACGCCGCCGACGCGGAATGGCGCAAGCTCAACATCGACCTGGAGAACGCCCGTACGGAACTGCAGAACGGCCAGCAGCAATTCGGCGAGGCTCACCCGCGCATCAGGCAACTGCTGAACAGTGTCGACCGGGCCGAGCGCGTCCTGCATGAGCGCGAGGCGCAACTGGAGGAACAATGGGAAGTGGCCCTGCCCGGTATAACCGGCTCCGAGCCGAGTGCCAGCAACCAAAACGCGCTCGAGCGGCACAAGCGCGAGCAGGAGACCGAGTTGATGCTGCGCTACAACGAAATCAAGGCGCAGCGCGAGCAGGTCGAGACCGCCAGCGAAGTTGCGCTGCGCCTGGGCGAGTTCGACGAACAGTTGCGCGAGGTCCGCGAGGCCTATGAGGATGTGCGCGCCCGGCTGAAGGTGCGCGAGACTGAGAGCAAAGCCCCGGTGCAGATTCAGGTGGCCGGGCTGGGCGTCGTGCCGTCGCGGCCCGATCGCGACCGGCGCATCCTGTTGACGCTGCTGACCGTGCTCGGGTCGCTCGCCCTGGGCGTGGTGGCCGGATACATCCGCAGCATGCTCGACCCGCGCGTGCGCGAGGCCGATGACGTGCAATACGCCGTGCGGGCGCCCTTCCTGGGCCAGTTGCCGCGGTTGCCGCAGTGCGCGGATTTGATGGCCGATGCCAGTCCCCCGCTGCTGGAGGCCATGCGCATGGTCCGCACGGTTCTGTTGGAGCGCATCAGCGGGGCGGAGAGAAGCGTGGTGCTGGTGACGAGCGCCACCGCGCAGACCGGCAAGAGCAGCATCGCTCTGCTGCTGGCGCGCAGCCTGGCGCTGGTGGGCAAACGCGTGCTGCTGGTCGAGGCCGACCTGCACCGGCCTTCGCTGTCGCGCCGCCTGCAAATTGAACCCAAGCGCGGACTCGCCGCCCTGCTGACCGGCGATGCGTCTGACACCGATGTCATCGTGCAGACCCGCGTGCCCAGACTCGATGTCCTGCTGGCCGGCGAGCGCACGCCGGTCTTCGATCCGGAGCTGCTGGCCAACGGCGTGTTCTCCGCCTGTCTGCGGCGCTGGAAGGAACGCTTTGACGTCGTCGTCCTCGACAGTCCGCCGGTGCTGCCGGTGGCCGACGCCCGCATCCTCGCGCGGCAGTCCGACGGCACCATCATGGTGCTGCGCTCGGCGCACGACCGCAAGCCGGATGTGACGCGCGCGTATGCCGACCTCGGCGCGGCCGGCGGCAAGCTGCTGGGTACCATCCTGGTGAACGAGCGCTTCGGCAGCCAGTACGGCTACGCGGACGAATACTACGCCTATCAATCGACCGCCGCACTGGCGCACTCCTGAGCGTGCGCGCAGGCGACCAAACCGCTGTGGTCCTCTTAGTTATCGATCGGCTTCCGCCGTTCATCCCACCCGGCGCGCGCGGCCCGTCCGTGCTGCTGCTGCCGCTGGGAATGGGGTGTGTGTTCGCAGCGCTGCTGGCGCGCGTGCGCGGGACCCAGACGCGCCGCGCCGTGGTCGTACCGAGCTTCGATTTTGATGAGGCCTACGAGCAGCAGGTGCGCTCGGCGGTGACGGCCGACGTAAGCGTGCTGCGCCGCGACCGGCTCGCGGCGCTGCTCGCCGAATTCGAGCCGGGCGACTACCTGCTGGTCATCGACGCCGCACGCTGGCCCAGCGCTGGCTTCGACGTCAAGGCGCTGCACAGCGTTCCAGCGCACTGCCAGGGCGCCGTGCATGCCTTAGCCGTCGGCCACGACCCGGAGGCCACGCGCGAAGTGGTGGATTGCGACGAGAGCGGACGGGTCCGCCGGGTGCAACGCCTGTATCAGGCGCGGAGCTGGACACCCCTGCCCGGCGCGATGGTGTGCTTCTCGATGGTTCCGGCGCGGGCGATTGGCGACCTGCCGCTTCAATCACTGGACGAGCTGCGCCTGGCCCTCTCGTCGCGCGGCGTGCTCACGCGCGATGTGCCCTTCGCCTCCGACATCGTGGACCTGACCAGCGAGCCTGGATTGCTGGCCGCCAACGAGCGCTTGGTGGTCGAGCAGGTTGGCGATTCGCGGCCGAACGACTCGACGCGCGCAGCGCAGATTCGCGCCGGCGACCGCTGCCGCGTGCACACGTCGGCGCGGCTGGTTGGGCCGGTCGTGCTGCACGACCGGGTCACCATCGAACAGGGCGCCCTCATCGTGGGCCCCGCGGTCATCGGGTCAGGCTGCCGCGTGCGGCGCGGCGCCGTGGTGATCCAGTCGGTCCTGCTGCCTGGAACCGAAATCGCCGATGGAATCCAGGTGCGGCACCGCGTAATCGGCAGCAACCTCGGCAGCGCGCCGGCCGCGCCGCAGGACGACTTGATTCGCCCGCCGCCTCTGGAAATCAACGAGCCGGGCCCGGACGAAACCGACACGCTGCTGCCGCCGCCCAGCGCGCCGCCGGATCATCATCAACGAGTTCACCTCGCCGTGAAGCGGGCTGCGGACGTCGCGCTGGCGGGGGTCGGGCTGATCCTGGTGTCGCCGCTGTTGCTGCTCATCGCGATCGTCATCAAGATCGCTTCGCGCGGACCGGTGCTCTTCGCCCACCGCCGCGAGCTGCGCGGCGGAAAGGAGTTCCCCTGCTGGAAGTTCCGCACGATGGTGGCCGGCGCCCATGATCTGCAACGGGACCTCTACCGGAAAAATGAGGTGGACGGCCCGCAGTTTAAGCTGCGTGACGACCCACGGGTGACGCTCGTCGGGAGGTTTCTGCGGGAAACCAACCTCGACGAGCTGCCGCAGCTCCTGAACGTACTGCTCGGGCATATGAGCCTGGTCGGCCCGCGTCCCTCGCCCTTCCGCGAAAACCAGATCTGCGTGCCGTGGCGGCGCGCACGGCTTTCCGTGCGTCCGGGCATCACGGGCCTGTGGCAAATCTGCCGCGATGGACGCAACCGCGCCGACTTCCATCAGTGGATCTACTACGACCTGATGTACGTGCGGCATTTCTCGCTGTGGCTGGACATCAAAATCCTGCTCGCTACACTGCTGACTCTGGGCGGCCGGTGGCGCGTACCGCTGTCCTGGATGGTGCCCACCGACCACCCACATTTCGAGGACGCCAGTGCGCCGGCTGCGGTCTGCCCGCCGTAGCGGCCGTCTGCGGTCCCGTGGCGAATGAGCGAGGCGTCCCGGCGCGCCGGGATCGGAGAAGGATCAGCACAACATGAGCGAGATGAGTGGAAAAGCCCGCGCTGCCGCGGTCGTGCGCAGCCGCGGATGGTTTTCGAGAATTCGGCCGACTCTTCGGCCGGAGGGTTGGATACTTGCAGGATTGGCGGCCGTCGCCGGGTGCGGCGATCCGCGTATCAGTCTGCAAGACTTCCTCGAGATGCAACGCGAGCCGGTGGCGCCGGTGCAGCCGGTGATGCCGGCGG
>DASXUA010000042.1:0-4022 GCA_036505095.1 Phycisphaerae bacterium | reverse complement strand
GAGATTTGCGCTGGCCAAGGCGTGCAGCCCACCCGCCAGACCGCCGGCCGCCCCGGCGCGCGGCATCCGGGCCAGGCTGACGCCCAATGTGCGCCGGATCACATTGGCCAGATGCGCGAGGTTATCGTCCAGCAGCTTGATGTTGTTGGCGGGCACCGGCCGATCCGGCCGGAACTTCTGCGGACCAAACACGCGCGCCGCGCCATCAGGACCACAGAGCGGATTGGTGACGTCGCATAGGACCCGCAGCCTACACCCGTCCAGCCGCGGATCGCGCTGGGCCACGTCGACGCGCGCGATGCGATCGAGATTGCCGCCGCACAAGCTGGCGCGGATGAGCCGTCCATCACGATCGTAGAAACGGATCCCCAGAGCTTGCGCGGCCCCGCAGCCACCGTCAACCGTGGCGCTGCCACCCGCGCCGATCCAGATGGTTGCCGCACCGCGCGCCAAAGCGGCGCCGATCTGGTCGCCGACTCCGGCCGTCGAGGTGCGCGTCGGATCGCGGCGCGACGGCGCCAGCAGCGTCAGCCCGCTGGAGCCGGCCATCTCCAGCACGACATGGCGCCCGCCATCGAATTCGCCGCAACGGGCGCGAATTCGCGCGCCGTACGGATCGCGCACGGAAGCGAAGCGATAGCGCCCGCGCCGCGCCGCCACCAGCGCAGCGACGGTCCCGCCGCCACCGTCGGCTACCGGAATAACCTCGATTTCCGCAGCCGGCAGAGCGCGCCGCACGCCTTGGCGCATGGCCTGCCCCGCTTGCCGCGAGCTGAGCGTCCCTTTGAAGCTGTCGCTGGCGATGATGATTTTCACGAAGAGCAACGTCGGGTCTGAGAGCCCGGCCTACTGGCTGGCTGCCGTCCGCGAGACGTCGCGCTGGCCGTCATCGAGACCGGAGTTATCGCGGTCCAAGACGCGTCCTGCCGGCGCGGGCAGGCGCGCCTCGAGGTGCGGACGGATGCTCTGGAACTCGCGGGCCAGCGCGCTGCCGGGAAAGGCGCGCAGCATCTCGATACCGGTGTCGAGCGCGCCCGCGTAATCGCCGGCGCGCACCTGATCGCCGAAACGCTGTCGCAGCCGATTGGAGAGATCGCGGTCGTAGACCCCTGCTTGATCGCCGTGGTCGTCAGGCGCTCGGGAATCGGGCAATACGATGCGGGGGAAAGTGTCGCGCTCCAGGGTGGCGGCTACCAGCGGCGCGGGATCGCCCGTGCCGGTGGCGGAAAGATTCACCTCGGCTCGACACAGATCGACAAAGGCTTCGAGCGCGTTGAGCCGCTCGTGGATTTCGAGCAGGTCGCGTCGGACGACCGCCGCCTCCGCGGCGCTGCGCAGCGCTTCGCTGAACGTGTGGCTCATTCCCAGCAGCAGCATGAAGCCGGCGAAGATCGCGAAACCGCCAGCGGCCGCATACCAATGACGCTCCGCGGCCGATGCGAACAGGACCAGCAGGCCGGTGAGTGCGCCCAGGACGGTAAAGGCGTAGACGGTTGTGCGGATGGAACTCATGAACGCTGCGACATCGTTGCCGCGCCGACGGCGGAACCACCCTCGGCACATCGCTCCTACGTGCCGCGCCCTGGCGGACTGATCTGAACAAATTCCTTTCCGCCCGATGGCCGCGGCTCGGACAACCGGGTGCGCCCACGCGGCTCGGATCCCGCCAACTCGCCGCGGCCGGGAATCGTGATCTCCAGCCACAGGCAATCGTCGTCGGTCTTCAGCACCGCCTCGCGCAAGGCGGCCGGCAGCAGCACCACGTCGCCGAACTTAAACGCCAGCGGAGGATCGCGGTCCGAGACCGCTCCTACACGCCCGCCCTTGTAGCGTATTTGTCCGCGGCCTTCCAGTACAATCCAAATGACCAAATCGGCGTACGGGATTTCCATCTCGACCCCACCCGTCATCCGTACGCGCTCGACGGCGAAGGACTCGCAGGTGACCAGCCGCGTGACCGTAGTCCACATGCTGGTGACGTGCGAGCGCCGTTCGGCCGACGCGTCAAAAGGGCCAAAGTCGATCGCGTCCAGTGCCTCCTCGACGTGCAGCGGGCGCGGGCGCCCGGTGGCCGGATCGATTCGATCCCAATCATAAAGCCGGTAGGTTGTGTCGGAGACGCTCGAAACCTCGGCCACGACGATCCCGCCGCCGAGGGCGTGGACGGTTCCGGCCGGCAGGTGAAATGGGCTGCCCGGCTTGGCGGGGTGCGTTTGCAGAAGCGATTCAACATTGCCGGCCGCCAGCGTTTTCGCCAATGCCTGACGATCGACGCCGGGCTTGAGGCCGCGATAGATGACCGCGCCCGGAGCGTCCGCGAGCACGTACCACATCTCATGCTTGACACGCGCCGTCGCATGTCCACCGATTGTCTCGGTCCGTCGCGGATGGACCTGCACGCTGAGCGGCTCGCGGGCGTCGAGGAACTTCACCATCAGCGGGAAGCGGCCATCAACGGGCTCGGCTGTACCCAGCAGATCGCGGCCCCACTCATTGACCAACTCATGCAGCCTTCGCCCGCGTGCCGGTCCGACGCGGACGACGCTTTGATTATCGTCGAGATCCACCAGTTCCCACGACTCGCCGATGGGCCCATCCGTGGGCAGCTCCTTCCCCAGCAATTCGCGTAGCCGCTGCCCACCCCAGACGCGGGGTTTGCTTAGCGGTTCGAAGATGAGCGGAGAGACCTCGGCCATAGTTTGCGACAGCTCGAATGCAACTACGCGTTCAGCTTCTCTCATGATACCATGCGAGGACCGACGTAACCCTGTCGCGTTCACGTGGAGTTTGGGATGAGCCGACTGCCGCCGGTCCTGACAGGTCCTCGCGTACTGCTGCGGATGGGAACCGAGTTGGATATCCCGCAGATCATCGACTATTACGAGCGAAACCGCGAGCATCTCGCACCCGGCCCGCAGCGCCCGCCGGACTTTCGTACGGCGGCGTATTGGCGCGAGCGCCTCCACCAGTCAGCGGAGGCTTTTGAGCAGGATCGAGCGCTGCAGCTCTTCCTGTTTCACCCGCCGGACGAAGCCGCCGTCGGCGGAACCGTCGCCCTGACGGAGATTTGCCGTGGGGCGCTGCAGGCTTGTAACCTGGGTTACGGGCTTGACGCGCACCTGCAAGGGCGCGGGTTGATGACGGAAGCCCTGGGTCTCGTGATCGCGTATGCGTTTGGTGAACTGCACCTGCACCGCCTCACGGCCGGCTATCGGCCTACGAACGAGCGCAGCGGTCGCGTTCTGCGCCGGTTGGGATTCGACGTGTACGGCTATGCGCGGGATTACCTACTACTCGGCGGCGAATGGCATGATCATGTCCTGGTGAGCCTGACGAACCCCCGTTGGCGCGAACTCTAATGGGTGGGCTCGGTCTTAGTCGATCAGCTCGTGCAACTCCACGCCGATGGCGGCCGCGATGCGGCGCAGAGTGGCAACCATCGAGCGGTCGGGATTCTTCAGGACGCGGCTGATGACGGCCGGAGAAATCCCCAGCCGCTTCGCCAGTTCTGACTGCTTGATGCCCTTGGCCGTCAGAACCCTGCGGAGGCGTTGCCCAGCCAACCGAGCGGGCATATCCGCCGTGAATTCCGTCCCTTTCACCTGGCCCGAACGGACAAGTCTTGAGTAGGCCGCGTCGCTCTGTCGTGCCCACGCGGTGAGGTGCGCCGGCATTTCCTCCAGCGTCTCAAACACGCCCGTCGAGTGTGCTTCCGCTTCTCGGGCGGCCGATGAACCGCTTGACATTGGAACTTCCGATTTCATGCACTCGCGGATAAAGGTCGCGAACGCTCTTGCAAAGGGACTCCCTAGGCGCAACATGAGCATCTGCATGTCATCGATGTTGCTCATTGGCGACGTATCACGGGTATTCATGACGTATTAGCTCGACTTTTGCCATTTTTTTGCCCGCCATCGGGCGGACTGATTCAACAAAAGAGGGCCACCTTGCCGTTGGAATGGATGTGCGAAAGTCCATTCCCGCGAGCAAGGAGGCCCGCCATGTTTCTTCCATCGTCGGTG
>DASXUA010000041.1:0-5063 GCA_036505095.1 Phycisphaerae bacterium | reverse complement strand
AGCGTGCTGCCGTCGCACGGGGCCGGAAACACGCTCCAACCATCACCGGTCGGGACCTTAATCGGTTCTTCGATATCCGGCTGTCGGCCCTCCGGGTGGATCCAGGCATTGCAGAACCAGACGGGCGCAGGTATGGCTTCTCCGTCCGCAAGCCGCACCGTGCTTTGTTCGAGCTCGTCGAAATTCTCATAAGCTTCGCAGAAGAGCTCGAAATGTTCTTGCGACATCGACCCCCACGAATTGTTGCCGGAGTCCAGCAGTGCAGCAAATGAACGAGTATTCTTGAGTTGTAATAATCCGCCTGTATACGTCTTTCGCGTGCATGCCACCGTCACTTCCAAAGCATAGTCTGACCGCCCTTCTCGATTCAGGTTCCGGCGCGACCGTTTTGTAAACGGTTTCCGGTCCACGAGCGTCAGCATCTGAGTCGCGGAGTTCACCCAAGCTTGTCCTCAGATGCCAATCGTACGTTGTATTCCGGACAGGGCTCCTCCTGAATGAGCCGGACATAGATTTCCAGTTCGGGCACCTGCTCCGCAAGGCACGCCCGTACAGCATCTTCTTGTGAACTGAAAATACCGACGCGGCGGTCGCGATGATAGGCCACCCATTCGCCCGGATGTGACTGCACGAGGACCGGCAACTGGCGCTCGAACGTCTCGATACTGACGCGTCGCGGCCTGGGACGTGCGGCAGATGATGGTGGAATGCTCTGGTGAGATTTGTGCATGCTCAGCGCTCCGGCTATCGCGCTCTGTCTGGGTTGGGGGCCAGACGCCGCCGTCTGAGAATTCTAGGCGCTGTGCCTGACGACCGCAATGAACGAGTGTGGCGGCACAACGGCCCGTGTATACTCGCCCGCATGAACGCTGCCTATCGCCACTCTTCGACTTTCTCTTTGTGCTTCTTGTGCCTTTTCGCGGCCAATAGCTTCTGTGGATGCAAGCAGAATCGTGAAGCCCGGTCAGGCAGTGACGCTGGGCCACGGCTGGCGGTGATCACCCCGCACGATGAGCGCATTCAGAAGGCATTCAGCGAACGGTTCAATGCAGCGCGGGCGCGCGCGGGCCAGCCGGCCGTTATCTTCGAGTGGAACATTCAGGGCACCAACGAGGCCGTCAAGTTCATCATCGGCGAGTTCAGCGCAGCCGCGCGCCAGGGGCGCGATACCGGCACCAACTACGACATGCTCTTCGGCGGGGGAAGGCCGGCGATGGACGCGCTCAAGAAGGCTGGCTGCACGCAGGCCGTGCAGGTTTCGCCGGACATTCTAGCAGGCATTCCCAAGACGCTGGGCGGCATCGCGCTCTACGATCCCGACGGCCATTGGTTCGGCTGCGTGCTGGCCGCGTTCGGCATCGTCTACAACCGCGACGGGCTGCGCGAGCGCGGCATCCCCGAGCCGACCACCTGGTCCGACCTGGCCGATCCGCGGCTGCGCGGCACCGTGCTGATGACCGATCCCAAGAAGTCGGCCAGCGTCTCCGTCTGTTATGAGTTGATCCTGCAGAAGCACGGCTGGCCGGCCGGCTGGGGCCTGTTGATGCGCATCGCCGGCAATGCGCGCGACTTCGTTCCCTCGTCACGCAGCATTCCTCAGGAGGTCGGACAGGGCGGCGCGCTCGCCGGTCCGTGCATCGATTTTTACGGATATGCCGAGGTGGCGCGGCATGGGAATGAGCACGTCGGCTACATCAGTCCGGCCGGCGCCACCGCCACGACCCCCGACACGCTGTCCGTGTTGAAGAACGCGCCGCACGCGGCGCTGGCCAAGGAGTTTCTCGAATTCATTCTCTCTCCGGCCGGGCAGGCGTTGTGGGCCCTGCCGTCCCATCACCCCGATGGTCCCAAAGGCGAGCCGTTGCTGCGCAAGCCGATTCGTCCGGACGTTTATGAGAAGTATGCCGGGCAGCTTACGGTCAGCGAGAATCCCTTTGCCGACACGGCGTCAGCCGGCGGTTTTGTCTTCGACCCGCAGAAGGAGGGCGCCCGCGCGGAACTCTTCGGGCCGCTGTTCGATGCCGCCTTCCTGCGGCAGAAGGACCTCATGCAGCGCGCCTGGCGCGCCATCATCGAAAAGAACCTGGATGCGGCCCTGCTCGCCGACTATGACGCCCCGCCCTTCAGCGAAGAAGAAGGCTTCGCGTTGGCCAAGGACTACAAGTCCAGCGCGCGGCGCGCTCTGGAACTCGACGATCAGTGGTTTGCCTTCTTCCGCGCCAAGTACGAGCGCGTACTGGGAATGGCAAAGTGACCGGCGGATGCAGCTCAAGAGCTGTGGCAAACTTGGGTGGCACGGGCAAACGGCCTTTTGTTTGCCCGTGCGAAGGCAGAGACAAACACGGCCAAGCGATAAGGCTGCTTGGCCGTGCCATCCAAAATGGGATGCACCCGCGAGTGACGCCGCAATTACGGGATGATCACGCGGACGCGGTTGTTGTTCGTATCGGCGATGAACACCCGCCCGTCGGGATGAATCGCCACGCCGTTGGGATAATTGAGCTGCGCCATCGTGGCCGGCTGGTTATCTCCGTTGAAGCCGAGCACGCCCGTGCCGGCGAGTGTGGTCACATTCCCCTGCCGGTCGATCCTGCGAATCGCGTGGTTGAGCGCGTCGGCGACGTAGACATTGTTCTGATCATCCACTTGAACGTTCGACGGGAAATTGAACTGCGCCTCACCCAGCGCCGCGCCGTCTTTGAAGCCCGACATGGTGGGTGTTCCGGCGAACAGCCGGATGGTCGGCGGGTCGGCCAGCAGGTTGATGGCGCGAATGCAATGGTTCTTCGAATCGGCCACGTACAGTTCGGCCGGCGGGTTCTCCTTGCTCAGCGCCAGGCCCATGTTGGGCATCAGCGGCGTGTTGTCGATGTTGAAAATCGCATCCTTGGCCGGGCCGCCGTCACCGGAATAGCCGTTCATCCCACTGTGCCCGGCGATCGTCTCGAGCGTGCCGTCCGGGTAGAAGTTGATGGCCGTGATGCAGTTGGTGGGCTGTAAACGCTGCCGCGCGCCCATGACGGTCAGGACGCGGATACGGCTGCAGCCGCCCTCGGCCACGTAAATGCGCCCATCGTCGGGCCGGATGGCCAGCGACACCGGCAGGGAGAGCTTCGTGTCACCGACGCGGTTCGGACCCGTATCGTTTCCGCCACACTCCAGATCGCAGAGCCCGGCGAGCTGGTCGCGGTCGCCGCCGCTGCGCAGCCCCTTGGGATACCGATACATGTTCTGATTGTGCCAGTTGGCCATCACCAGCGAACCGTTCGCATCGAACGCCAGGTCGGTGCAGTGGTTGATCGCATCGTCACCAGTAACCTTGCCCGTCCCGGCCAGGCTGATGACGCGGTCGCGGATCATGACACCCTCGGCGTTGGGCGTTTCCTTGTCGAGGTAGATGACGCGCACGCGATGGTTGTTCCAATCGACGACGCCCAGATCCAGCGTGCCGTCGTCGTTCCAGTCGGTCAGTTCCAGCGAAAGCGGGTTGTAGAACAGCGTTTCCGTGGCGGCCTTGTCGTCGCCGGTGAACCCGCTGATGCCGTTACCGGCCACCGTGCAAATCTCGCCTGAACGGTTCTCGCACGGATCAACCACACCGCCGGAGGGCGGCGGTGCGATGAACTGCAGGAAATACGACAACAGCGTGCGGTCGTCGTCCGTATCCGGGGGCGGATGATCGGTTAGCGCCATGACGGTTTCATTGTTGGCGAACGTGCCGGGCTGCGTCGGGTCGCCGATGTTGATCGGGCAACTGACTTGCGGCGGAATATTGGGTCTGGGGTTCTGAAGCGGATGGCACAGCGTGCCGCCGCCCAGAGCGAAATAGATGTTGTCGGCTTCGGTGCCCTGGATTGGGTTACCGAACCCGCCCTGCGTCAGGCCCTGCGCGCTGGGCAAGTGGCACGCCACACAACCACCGCGCACATAGATGTTGTAGCCGCGCGTGATCGCGCTCTCGCCCGTCAGCGGCGTGCGCGGATCGAGTGAACCCAGATAGAGCGTCACGTTGGCGATCTCTTCGTCGCGCGCTCCCGGCAGCTTTAGTGGATGAGATTCGACGGGGTCATCCTCGTTCGGCCGCTCGCCGGCGGTCTGCGCGAAGCGCAGGTTGCGGTTTACAGAATCTTGAGAGACGCCGATGATCGAAGGGGCATTAAGGTTACAGCCGCCTTCGGCGTTGTTGCAGTGGCAGGCGCCGCAGCCGTGCATGGAGAAGAACTCCAATCCCGCGATCACGCGCGCGGTTGTGTCGCCTGGCGACCCGTTCTGGTTGAGATTGCCGTTGGCGCCGCTGTTTCGATTGGTGTTGGCGGGCACGCCGCTGTTCGTGTTGGCGCTGGGCCCGATCGGCCCCGGGCAACCCGCGCCGCCGACCACGCCGGCCAACACGGCCAGCGCGGTAACGAGTTCCATTCTTCTCATCGAATTGACTCCGTACTTCGCCTGACTTCAGCGCCAGGCTGCGGGAGATTCTGTCCAGCGATCACTCGGTCAACGACGATGCATTGACGCGCCGCACGCGATGGTTGATCGTATCGGCGATGTACACGTCGCGTGCCGCCGAGAGGTACGCACCTCCCGGTTCATAGAGCTTCGCCTGCGTCGCCGGACCGCCGTCGCCGGCATAGCCGTTGTTTTGGGGTCCGCACATGCCGGCCACCGTGTGGATCAGACGCGTGTCGAAATCCACGAGGCGCACGCAGTGATTGAACGAGTCGGTGATCAGAATGTCGCCGCTTCCGTCGGGTGCTAGATCCACGTCGGCCGGACGGAACAGCTTCGCTTCGGTCGCCGGCACGTTGTTGGCTTGCAGATCGTTACCGCCGCCCGCGAAAGTCGTGATGATATTCGTGCCCAGATCGATCACGCGGATCCGGCCGTTCTCCGAGTCGGCCACGTAGAGCAGATTGCGGTCGCGATCGAATGCCAGGCGCATCTGCGGCACCGCATCGAAGCCGGATTGGACATTGAACGTGCACATCGCGACCGGCCCGCCGTCGCCGCTATCCGAGTAATCCGGCAGCGTACGCCGCAGGTTCCCGGCCGCATCGCGCAGCCCC
>DASXUA010000040.1:0-3738 GCA_036505095.1 Phycisphaerae bacterium | reverse complement strand
ACGTGCATGGCGCGCGCCCCAAAGTAGCCCAGCGGTCCGCCGATCAGCGCGAGCGTGATGATCGTTCCTGGTTCGAGCCCGGCGCGGCGCGCGCGCCGGCCGGCGATCCAAATCGCCAACAAGAATCCGATGGCCATAAATACGCCATAGGACCGAAGGGTCCAGCCGACACCCGGCAGGGTCCAGAGGTCAGGATGCACGGTGGTTTCCCCGAGGGTTGGTCATGACCACGCCGGTGGCATCGTAGCGACGGCAGTGCCCGGTGGCCAGTTCCCGGTGATCGGCACCTGCCCGCTGCCTTCCAGAGAACTTACCCCATTCCGGCCATTTTGGGCCTCTTGCCGCGTACAGCCCGTGTGATGCGGTGAATAGAGTTCGGAAACGCGGTTTTTTTGACGGTGTCGGAGAAACGGCATCGTCACTTGGAACGAAACCCGCGGCGTCGTCCTGTCCCCGCAAACCCCTGGCCGGGTGCGGTGAGATTGTGGCTTGACAGTCTCGCACAGAACTGAGTAGAAGGCGCGGTTCGGAACGCCGACCGTCGTGGGGCCCGGACGGCCCACCGTGGCGGGAAGCGCGCTTTGGGGCCTGTTCCCATGATTCGCGTAAAAAACCTCACGAAACGTTACGGCACCCTTGTCGCCGTGGATAACGTCTCGTTCCACGTCGAGGAGGGCGAGATCGTCGGCTTCCTGGGCCCCAACGGGGCCGGCAAGAGCACGACCATTCGCGTCTTGACTTGCTATCACCCGGCGACGAGCGGCACGGCCAGCATCGCCGGGTTCGACGTCTTCACGCAGTCGATGGAAGTGCGCCGCAAGATTGGCTACTTGCCCGAGTCGGCCCCGCTCTATCCCGAGATGCGCGCTCGGGAATATCTTGATTTTCGAGGCAAGCTGCACGGGCTCGCGCGGCCGGATCGCGAATCCGCCATCAAGCGCGTCGCCGATCGCTGCTGGCTCGGCGATTTCATCGATCGGCCCATCGGCCAGCTTTCAAAAGGCATGCGGCAGCGCGTGGGATTGGCCGATGCGCTCATTCATGATCCACCGGTGCTGATCCTCGACGAACCGACGATCGGCCTGGACCCGACGCAAATCCGCGAGACGCGCAAGCTCATCAATGATCTGGCACAGCGGCACACGATCCTGCTCAGCTCGCATATCCTGCACGAGATCGAACAGACCTGTAACCGGACGATCATCATCGCGGGCGGCAAGATCGTGGCCAGCGGCTCGCCGGCCGAGCTGCGCGAGCGCGTCAGTGCCGAATCACGGCTGATCGCCGAGTTGAAGGGACCGGCCGAGGAGGTCAAACGCTCCGTGGCCGCACTGACTGGGGTGAAGTCGGTCGAGCTGACCAGCGCCGATGGGTGGAACCATCTGTCGATCGAAGCGAACGGCCGGCAGGACGTGCGCGAAGAGCTGTTCCGCCTGGCGGTCGGCCGCAACTGGGGGATGCGCGAGATGCGCCGCGAGGTCGCCAGCCTGGAGGATTTCTTCGTACGGATCACGGCACAGCAGCGCGCCGGTCGCGTTTCAGAACCGCGAACGTAAGCGAGCGTGACGAATTGTCGCGCGCAAAGACGCCAAGGCGCAAAGAAAGACTAAGACGAATTGAGCTTTGCGGCTTCGCGCCTTTGCGCGACATCAAGGATCGCGAGTAATGAGAAATGTTGGAACGTTGGCCCGGCGGGAGTTGTCGGTGTACTTCCTGTCGCCGATCGCCTATGTGGTGATGGCGGTCTTCCTGCTGGTGGCCGGAATCTTCTGGGTGTTCTTCGGCGGGCGCGAGGGCTTCGCGCCCGGCGCTGAGGCATCGCTGCGCGGACTGTTCGGCAACGGTCTGATGCTGATCGTTCTGGTCGTACTGATCCCGCTGGTGACGATGCGGCTGCTGTCGGAAGAATTCCGCAGCGGCACGATCGAAAAGCTGATGACCGCGCCCGTGACCGAAAGCGACGTGGTACTCGGCAAGTTCGCGGCCGCGATGGTTTTCTATCTGGCGCTGCTGGCTTCCACGCTGCTCTACGTGGTGCTGATCCGCATCTACGGCCAACCGGATTGGGGGCTGATGCTGAGCATCTATCTGGGGCTGATCCTGATCGGCGCTTTGTATGCGGCGGTCGGCGTGTTCTTTAGCGCTCTGACGCGCAACCAGGTCATCGCCGGGTTGGGGGCTTTCACGCTGTTGGCGGTGTTCACGTTCCTCGCCCAGTACATGGGACAAAGCATGACCGGCTTCTGGCGGCTGATGTTTCAGCAGTTCTCGATCTATGACCATTTGCAGACGTTCTTCCGCGGGCTGGTCGAGCTGAATCACGTGATCTTCTTCCTGTCGACCACGGCGGTGTTTCTGTTCCTGACGGTCAAGGTGTTGGAGTCGCGACGATGGCGCTGAAAGCGGACAACCGAAAACCGAAAACCGAAAACGGCGCGACGCATGCCACGATCGATGGCGGGCAGGCGGGCAACGGCGGCGCGCGGCGCTGGCTGGTCGGGACGAACGTGGTCCTGATGACGGTGCTGGCGCTGGCGGTGGCCGGGGCGGTGCAGTACGGCGGCTACCAGGTGCAGAACCGCGCCGGCGGACGCTGGGACTTGACCAGCGCCCGCACCAATCGCCTGGCGCCGGCGACCGAGAACCTGCTCAAGCGGCTCGACAAGAAGGTCTGGATCACGTCGCTGTATTACCAGAGCGACGAGGAGCGCGAAGACCAGGGGCAATACCGCACGCGAATGAACGACCTGATCAACCTCTATCAGCTCGCGAACCGCGCGCAGATCGAGGTGGAGTTCATCAATCCCGTCAAGGATCACGAACGCCACGAGGCCCTGATCAAGC
Source organism: Phycisphaerae bacterium (assembly GCA_036505095.1). GTDB lineage: Bacteria > Planctomycetota > Phycisphaerae > UBA1845 > UBA1845 > DASXUA01. The sequence continues at coordinate 894 of DASXUA010000040.1, read as the reverse complement.
GCCTCTCCGAGATTCCGAAGTATCGCGACGAATCGGCCAAGCACGTCGAAGCGATCAAGACGTTCCGTGAAAAGATCGCGCCGCAGGTTTCGCAGTTAATCGAATCCGAAACCGCCAGCGCCCGCGACCTGGCTCGCACGGCCGGCGAACAGCGCGGCGAAATCCTGAGCCAGCTTGTCGAACGCGTGTTGCCGAACGCGCAGTCCAAGCTGGCGCAGCTTCAGGAGGATGTGACCGACGCGCTGGCGCAGACCCCGCCGCGCTATGCAGCGCTGGTGCCGGAGATCAATCAGTTCTACAACGACATGACGAAGATGCTCAACAGCATCGCGACCGAAGGGCCCAAAGAGGCGGCAGTCGGTAAGTTGTCGGCCGAGGTCGCGGCGTTCTACAACGGTGCGAAGGACCGCTATCGCGACGCGATCAACGCGATGAACGCGGGCGTGACGCAGACGCAGAACCTGCCGAATCTCGAACTCGAGACGCTCGTGCAGCAGCTTCAGCGCGGGCTCAAGACCAACCCGCTGGTGGTCAGCACGGCCGAGGACGCCACGGTTATCCCCTTCGAGGAAATCTGGCCGCCGGTCGATCCGAACATGCCGCCGTCGGTGGTGGGATATAAGGATCGTGAATTCCGCGGTGAGGAGAAGATCACCTCGGCGATTCTGAAACTCACCAGCAAGGAGAAAACCGCGGTGGTCTTTGTCCGGTATGGCGGGCAGCCGCTGTTCGGCATGGGAATGCCGTGGCAGGGGACGCCGCACGGCACGATGACCAATCTCAAGGAGCGTCTGGAGGAGGCCAATTTCCAAATCGAGGAGTGGGACCTGCAAAGCCAGCCGCAGCAGCCGCCGATCAATCCGGCGCCCAAGCGCAGCATCTACGTGGTGCTGA
>DASXUA010000039.1:0-3537 GCA_036505095.1 Phycisphaerae bacterium | reverse complement strand
AGCAGCCGCTGACCCAGAAAATCATCGAGTTCGGGTTCGCTCAGAATCTTGTGGACCGCGCTTTCGATGTCGTATTCGACTCGGACGAACTCGACAATAATTCGCTTGGCCGCGCCCCCCGCGGGTCCGCGCCGCGCCGCGCCAGGACCGCCGGAAACCAGGTCGTCCATGCCGGGCGGCACCTCGCCCGCCTGCCAGATCACGACATAGCTAGCCCGCACGTCGCGGTCGCGCGGCTGGCCGACGCTGCCGACATTGATGATGGCCTTGTCGCCCGGGTTCAGCGGATGAAAGTTCATCTCCGGCAGGTCAGACGGCGATTCAAAGTACGGGTCGTCGAGAAACACGCCCGGCACGTGCGTGTGGCCGACCAACGCGGCCACGTGATGCGGCTCCAGCCGCTCGAAGTTGGCCAGAATCTTGTTCGGGTTGGTATAGACATCTTCAGCGAACAGGTATTCATTGATGGGACGGCGCGGCGAAGCGTGCACCATCAGCAGTCCATCCTCCTCGTGCCGGATCGGCAGCTTGCCCAGCACCGCCCAGCGCCGATCGCGCAGCGACTTTTTGGGCTCGTCTTCGAAGACCTGCCGCGTCCAGTAGCAGGCGCGCTCCGCCCCGGGGTTGAAATTGGCCGGCTCGTAAAATACCGCGTGGTCGTGGTTGCCGCACAGGGTCAGTTCGCAGCGCTCGGTGATCAGATCGAGGCACTCCCTCGGACTGGCGCCATACCCAATCACGTCGCCCAGGCACAAGATGCGTTTGATCCCGCGCCGGTCGATGTCGGCCAATACGGCCTGCAGGGCCTCGACGTTGCCGTGAATGTCGGAGATGATCGCGAACACCGGTCGTTTATCGTTCTCTGGCGGCCTTGCGTTACCGCAGGCGTCTCGCTGTAGCATGCCCCCTGCTTGTGGTGCAGGCGTCCCGCCTGCCTGTGGCGCGGGCATCCTGCCTGCACTCGTCCACGACCGGTTAGCCGGCCACCGTTGACCTCCTGGCAGCACCTGCCGACATATCAACGGCCAACGCAGCGCATCCGGCGATGCTAGTCGGCCCGCAGCGGATCGTCAACGCACCCCCGCCAGTCTATACATGCAGACGCCGATCGGCCCGCAATATTCCGGTCTGCGGCGACAGGGGATCAGCCGCGGGCGATTTCGGCACAGAGGACGGAGAAACTGAGAAAGCCGAAAACCGAAAACCGAAAATCCAAAGGCAGTTTCGGCGCTTGCTTTGTTTTCGGCTTTCGGCTTTCGGTTTTCGGTTTTCGGATTTGGCCCCCTGCCGAAGATCACGGCGCGCACTGAGACAGATACTGCACAGGACCGCTGAGCGCGGCCTGGAAGGTCGCATAATCCGCAAGGTCGACCGTGCACCCGCCGTTCAGGAATGGCGTGCACTGCGGCGCGCTGCAAGGCGAGCTCGTGCCGAAGCACGCTTGCAGAGCGGCGAAATCGCGCAGGTCGGCGTGGCAGTCGCCATTGGAATCGTTCGCGATGAACGGCTGCGGCGTGAAGTTCAGCCCGTCCACCCACATCGTAAAGCCGCCGCCCCACGTGTCGGCATGGATCTCGATGTAATGCATGTTTGCCAGGCTGGGCGTGCCCACGCTCGTGCGGCCCCACCCGTTGAGCGGATTCGGCGGCGCGTTCACGGGAATCGAATAGCTGTGCCATGCGCCAATCGTCTGATTCAGCAGGTCGAACGGCGCGCCGTTCTGATAGTACTGGTATTGGAAATAGTTGTTGTCGGCATCCAGCAGCCGAATCCACGGGCTGCCGTTTTGGAACCCGATGTTGGGATTCTGTGTCCGAAGCTGAATGTGCAGCAGACTGGTGCCCGCCAGATTCCAGTGCGCCGTCAGCGTGCCGGGATATCGGATCGACGTATCGAAGCCGCCGTCCGTCACGAATTTGATCGAGCCCTGCCCCACCGGGTGGAATCCGGCCGAAGTATCGTTCACCACGTAGGTGTTGGTCGCGTCCGAGCCCTGCGCCCACGCGACCCAGTCGGACGCATTGAGTTCGGTCATGTCGACCGGTGGCACAAACTGAATCGGCCCACCGACCGCCACCTGCCGTTCGAACACGGCCACGTCGGTCTGGCCCTGCCAGTAAGCCGTGTTGACCTGCGGCAAGTCGAGCCACGCGTAATCTACGCCGCCGTTTTTTTCGACGCGGAAGTGAAGCAGTCCGTTTGTTCCGACGACCGCAATGTAGCCGAATGGATTGGGGTACAGCGTATCGCCCGCGAAGGTGGTCGGCACCAGGCTGGTGTCGATCGGCACGTTCGGCAGATCCCACTCGCCATTGGCATTCGTGACACCCTGGGCCTTGATGCTGTTGGGAATGATCTCGCCGACGCCCGGCACTTCGAGCTTCTGATACATCTTCACCGTCGCTCCGACCAGCGGCTGGCCGTCCGGTCCGCGGAAGCGCATCCGGATCGTGGCGGGTGTCGAGTACAGGTACTGCCCGAAATAACCGTGGGCCACGTTCAGCCAGTGATTCATCGCCAGCGCTGAATGCGCCGAGAAGAAATGGCTCACGCCGTGCATCAGGCAGGCCACCGTGGAGTAGCCTTGCCCGCTGACGAGATTGTTTTCGCCGGGCAAATCCATGCGGTACAGGTCGATCAAGCCAAGCTGGTGACCCTTTTCGTGCAGCAGGCCGTAATCGATATCGTCCGGCGGATCGTAGTAGCCCGAAAGCCGCAAACTGCCGTCGCTGGCCCGGTAGCGGAACGGGAAAACCGCATAGTAGATGGTTGGGGTATTCGGATCCGGATCGTAATCGCTCAACACCTCCAGCAGATCGAAACGCACGCGCTTGGCGCTGCCGGCGTCGGCGAACATCTGGTTCATGCGCGCCAGGTGCAGGTGCAGCCAGTGGATAAAGTCGTCGCTCGCCGCCTGCGGATACTGCGGCGTCGTCTCGCGGAAGTTCTCCTCGTACGAGCGATCGATGTAGCTGAGATATCCGACGGCGTTTGTGTCCTGCGCCAACATGTTGTTGTTGGCGCGCTCGTCAGGCGTGTCGATCGTGAACGAGATCGTGTGCGATTGCCCGTCCCAAACGCGGGTGATGAACGTCCCCGTCGAAGCGCCCGGCGCCAGCGGCCCGTTGACGTTCGCCGTCCCGATGACATTGCCATCATAGCGCCATGTGCCGCTGATCGGCCCGGCCACATTCACGGTTCCACGATTCCGAAGGTGCGCCGTATAGGTGACCACGTCGCCGACATTCGGAAATCGTTGCGTTGAAGCATTCTGTCCCATGCCGAGCCCCGTCGCGGCCGTAAAGGCATATGGGCCGAATCCGCTCGGCTCGGTAATCTCGTAATAGGTGTAGATCGGATCATAGCGCGGATATCGCGGCGTGCGCTCGATGTAGGTCACCTGCAAGTCAGTTTCATGCCGCGGCGTGCGCGGTCCGACCGACGGCACCTGCGTCGCTTGCCCGCCCTGATTGTTCACGGCCGTGACCGCGTAGTAATAGCTCGTACCATTTACGGCCGCCGTATCCTCGTAGCTCG
>DASXUA010000038.1:0-3357 GCA_036505095.1 Phycisphaerae bacterium | reverse complement strand
CGCTGGCGCAGCAGAAGAACGCTCAGCACCGCGATGACCAGCACGCTCAAGCCAGCGACGGCGAGTTGCCGGCCCCGCGACGCCTTGCGCGCCGTGTAGCTCCCCAGCAGAATGAGGGGCAGCAGGAGCAAGGCCGCGTTGAACACGGCGTTCACGCCCGGCGCTGCGCTGGATGCGGGATGCAGCAGGGCCTTGGCAACCGGTGACGACCAGGAGCCGCCGGAGCGCATCAGCAACGGCTTGTTGTCGGCCAGCTGGGGCGCGCAGAGCGCGACCAGCGCGATCAGCGTGAGCACCCATCGGCCGAGTTTCGCAAGTGTGATGCGCGCTGTCACCCGCATACCTCGTCAGGCCAGCTCGATCCGCGGGTCGAGCCAGGCGTACAACAGGTCGGTCAGGATCATTCCGGCGAGCGTCAGGAGCGCCAGCAGCAGGTTGATCGCCAGGATCATCGGATAATCGCGCGCGAAGACCGCCACGACCGCCAGACGGCCCATGCCGGGGATCGAGAAGATGGATTCGACCACGATCGAGCCGCTGATCAGCATCGGCAGCACGGCGCCAAATTCCGTCACGACCGGGATGAGCGAGTTGCGGGCGGCGTGCTTCCACAGGACGGCGGTCGCTGACAGGCCCTTGGCGCGCGCCGTGCGGATGAAGTCCTGGCCGAGGGCTTCGAGGAATCCGGTACGGGCGTAGCGGCTCAGGGCGGCGAGTTGAAAATAGGCCAGCGTCGTCACCGGCAGCACGTAGTACGGGATCGCCGCGATCCAATGCCGCAGGAGGCCGGAATCTTGAAAGGAGTCGGGTTGCAGACCATGCGCGGGAAACCAATTCAGGTATTTTCCCCCCGCCAAGAAGATGAGCAGCAAAGTACCTACCCAAAAATTCGGTAGGCTATAAAGGCCGAAGAGCACCACACCGCTCACGGCGTCAAATACTCTCCCGCGATGGGCGGCGGCGAGAGCACCTAGTGGCACGGCGATGAGATAGACCACAAAGATGGCCACGACGTTAAGGCTCAGCGTGTTCCACAGCGCTGGGCGCAGGCGCGCCCCAACCGGCTCGCGCGTTTCGAGCGACACGCCCAGATTCCCCGAGAGCAGATCGCGCATCCAAAGCGCGTAGCGCTTCCAGCGCGGCTCGTCGAGATGAAATTGTGCGCGGATGAGGGCCCGCGAGGATGCGTCGGTTGCGGATACGTTCTCGTCGCTATTGCCGGCCACGGGGTCGCCGGGCACGGCGCTGATCAGGGCGAAGTTGATCAGACTGATACCCAGCAGCGTGATGAGTGCGAATGCCAATCGTCGCCGCAGGAACCGGAACATGCGTGAACGGCTATTTGCCAGCCTCCCGATTGAGGGTCACGCGGCGCAGATCGCTGGACGGATAATAATTGTAGAACTCGATGTTAAAGTGCTTGGTCCAGGCCCACGGGTCGACCGGGGTATACAGGAACGTGCAGGGTTGATCATCATAAATGAGCTTGTGGATTTGCCGGTTGATACCGGCGCGCTGTCCGGCATCGATGGTCTGGCGGGCCTGCATGATCAGCTTGTCGACTGCGGCGTTCCTGTAACCCACGCGGTTCCCGCCTTTTTCCGCCATGTCGCTGTGCCAGTTTTCGTAAGCATCGACCTCCCAGTCGAACGTGCCGCCGCCGACATAGGCGTCGAAATCGCGTGATTCGGAGCGTTGCAGCAGCGTAGCCCACTCGACCGGTTGAATATTCATGACGATGCCGGCGTTGGCGAGTTCCTCCTTGAGCATCTCGGAAAGATCGTGCCAGTTGGATACGCCGGCCGTGCACAGGAAGGTGAACTCGAAGCGCTTGCCGTCTTTGTCGAGAAAACCATCCTCATCCGTGTCCTTCCAGCCGGCGTCGGCCAGAAGCTTGGCCGCCGCTTGCGGATCGAATGCGTAAGGGGCGAGGCTGCCGTCGTAGCTCGGCGACTTGAAATAAAAGGGGCCGGTCACGGGCTCGGCCGCACCCGTTAAGACGTTCTGGATAAAGCGGTCGCGCGGCACGAGGTGTGAAAGCGCCTTTCGCACGCGGGCATCATCGAAGGGGGGGCGGCGGTTGTTCCAATAGATCTGAAACGAAGCCATCCGCGCGATACGCTGAGAGTTAAACTTGCCGCGCAGGTTGGGGTCGTTCTGCAGAGTGTTCCATTGTTGGGCGTTGAGCTGGTGCACGTCGAGATCGCCTTTGAGCAGGGTCTGGAAGGCGGCCTCCTGGTCCTTGAGGATCAGGTAGCGGATTTCCTTCACTTGCGGCTTGGGACCCCAGTAATCGTCGTTGCGGCGCAGGACGAGCTTATCATTCTGGACCCACTCGACCAGCTTGTACGGCCCCGTGCCGATCGGCTCGCGGTGGAACGTGCTGTTGTTGAACGAGTCTTCCTGACCCGGCGCGAAGCGCAGCGCCGCGGCCGGAAAGATGGGCACGGTAGCGATAATCTCGAAGGCTTTGAAATAGGGCTTCTTCCACTGGAAGCGGACCGTGTGCTGGTCGATCTTGATCGGCTGACCAGCCATCTCGGCCAGGGCCTCGGCCCAGTGACCGCATTCGACCTTGGGATTTGCAAGCGTCTCAAACGCAAAGAGCACGTCGTCGGCGGTGAAGGGCGTGCCGTCATGGAATTTCACGCCGTGACGCAGATGGAATGTGAACGTCCGTTGGCGCTGATCGATGTCCCATTTCTCGGCCAGCTTGGGAACCCAGGTGTCGGGCGCGGAGTAGTCGCGCTGCGCCAGGCTTTCAGCGATCAGGTCGCCGAACCGCCGCGTGTAGGCGTCACTACGGTCCAGCCAGTAGCAGAGCGTTCCGGGATTGTTCGCCAGCCAGGCGATGAGCGTTTCTTCGCGCGGGATAGGAGGTGCCGCGCGAACGATGCCGGTAAGCAAGAGCAGTGCGCATGCCGAACGAAGTGGCCCCAAACGTGTTCGGGCGCGTGCCGAGCGCGATTTCCCGGCCGTCCAGGCGGCTCGCGCGGCTTCCCGTGGGCCATCGCAGCGCGGGCCTTCGGCCCTGCAGCTAAACATGGCAACGTCGCGACCATTCCGCGCGGCACGTTTAGCCGCAACCCCGAAGGGGTGCGCTGCCGCCGTCCTTTGGACGCGACCGATCGCGATTTCGTCGATTCCGCGCGCCGTGATTCTTCCCATCCCTCAGTTCCTCAATACCTCAGCGCTTCATACAAGCACCGCCGACGATGACTTCGGATCGAATGCGTCGCGTAAGCCATCACCCAGGAAATTCAGCGCCAACGGACGTTCACATTCCATCTGCGTCACGGCGTGAAATTCCATGACGGCACGCCCTTCACCGCCGACGACGTGCTCTTTGCGTTTGAG
>DASXUA010000037.1:0-5131 GCA_036505095.1 Phycisphaerae bacterium | reverse complement strand
TCAGCGAGGATACCGACCCGAGACGCATCTTTCGTTTGCAGTTCGACGACTTGCAAGACCTGCGCAAGCTCTCGATGCCCATCCTTCAGACCTGCCAATGGTACGCGGACCAGATCCTGGGGATGTCCTTCAATCGCGCTGCCGGCACGGGTATGAAGCCCTACGTTTTCCTGGACGAGGTGCAGAACCTGCCGGATTGGGCCCCGCAACTGAAGTACCTGGTTGATCACCATCCCGTGCACGTGCTCGTCACCGGCAGTTCGGCGCTTCGAATCGAGGCGGGACGAGACAGTCTGGCGGGCAGAATCACTACCATTGAAATGGGACCCCTGCTGCTGCGTGAGATCGGTGAGATCCGCGACTTTGGATCGTTGGCTCCCTTTCTGTCGCACAATGGCATCGGGCCGCTCAAGCAAAAAGCCACGTGGATGGAACTGCGCGCCCTTGGCGAGCGCAACGAGCAGTTTCGGCAACAGGCGTTCCGGGCATATTCGCAGCGCGGCGCCTACCCCGTCGCCCAAGCCCAAGCCGATGAGCCCTGGGAACAGGTCGCCGACTTCCTGAACGAGACGGTGATCAAGCGCGCTATTCAGCATGATCTGAGGATGGGGCCGCGCGGTCAGAGACGGGACGAGCAGCTTCTCGCCGAAGTATTCAGGCTCGCGTGCCGCTACATCGGCCAGACACCCTCACCCGCACTCTATCTGGACGAAGTCCGGCGCGCCATGCACGCCAACATCGGTTGGCAGCGCGTGCTCGCCTACCTGCGCTTCCTGGACGGGACGTTGCTGCTGCGGCTGATTGAGCCACTGGAGTTACGACTCAAGCGGCGGCGCGGTCCATCGAAGCTGTGTCTCTGCGATCATACGCTTCGCGCGGCCTGGCTACAGGAGATCATTCCGCTAGCGCCAGCCGAATTGAAAGAAGCGCCTCATCTCGCTGACCTGACCGGGCGTGTGGCCGAGAGCGCGGCGGGGTACTTCTTCCGGTCTATTTTGGGTCTAGATGTTGCTCACTTTCCGGAGCGTGGTGCAGAGCCCGAGGTGGACTACATTCTAACGATAGGCGAGCAGCGTATCCCTGTTGAAATCAAGTACCAACGCCGCATCGAGCACAAGGACACGAACGGACTGCGCTCGTTTATTGAAAAATCTCACTACAACGCCCCCTTCGGAGTACTGGTGACCATGCTCGATGCGAGTGCGAGCGACGATCCTCGGATTGTATCGTTGCCTTTATCGTCGCTGCTGTTATTACGGTGAGAACTTGCTATGGCCGGCTACGAATATTATCGCCGCACCGTGGGAAGCGGTTGGGCCGCTCAACGGTCGAGGGCGGAGAGTTCGAAGTCGGAGTCCGGCAGGCCCGGGTTCATGGCGAGGTTTTCGTGGATGTACTTGCCCAGCAGAATCTGCCCGGCGTCGTCGCAGTAGGAGAACACGGCCGTCGGGACCAGCCATTCCTTGTCGATGCTGAACTTCAGCAGGCGGTCGGGATAGGAGCAGTTTTCCCCCGTGTAGGGCAGGCGCCGCTCGAAAGCGTAGGCCGGACGCCCGTCCACCGTCGTTTCGCCGATGAACCGCAGGTCCAACTCGTCCGTCTTCGCCGCGCGCTCGCTGTAAGACAGAATCATGTCGAGCGTGTTGCCGAAGCCGAAATCGGCGATGCTGCGGCGCGAGGCCTTGCGCGCCAGCGGACCATCGATCGGCTGCCGGATCTTGCCGATCAGCTTGGCCAGACCGGCCGCCACTACATAGGCTTCGTCATTGCCCTTATCATCCTCCCAGCGGTTCTTGATGTAGAGCACGTGTTGAGCGGCGTCGGCGTTCTGCGTCCATTTCATGTTGACGCTGAAGACCGGCTGCTCGCGGAAGAGGACCTCCGTCACCTGCTCGGGAGTAATCTTGGAGCCCAGCCGCTCCTGCTTGATGAACGTGCAGGAGTAGTCCCGGACTTTTCGCCGGTAGTTCTCCAGACAGAAGCGCACGAAATCGAGCGGACGCGTGCGGGCCAGACCGTCAGTCGAAGAGGGCGTCAACTCGGTAGCGACCACGGTCGAGACCGGTTGAACGATCAGCTCGGCATGCGCGCCGCGCGTGGCCGGCGTGCTGACCGCGCTCGTGCATTGCATGCCGACCGCCGCGGCGAACGTCAAACCCAGGAATGCGCGCCGCGTCGCGGTGGTAGTCATGTTGCTGCTGGTCACGCAGTGCCCTTGTTTAATGCCAGCCGTGGGTGAGCCCATCTCGATCGTCTGCTCGGTGGAAGCGCACGGCGTCACGGATGGCGTACCCTCGCCTTTGATCCGGACCTTCCCGAAACCTATCGGAAGGAAACGTCGTCGGGCTGCAGTACCTTCACGCGCGCCGGTACTGCCTCCCCCAGGACCGACAACCATCGCAGGATCATCGGTCCAGCCCAGCAACTTCCGGGCCGGACGTATTATACGCCCTTTGTACACCCCGCACCAGAGGCGGTCGCAGGTCAACATTACAAATGATTCATGAGCGTGGGAGACGCTAGGATTGCGCCGCGAGGGGCAATTCGAGGACGAAAACCGTTCCTTCGCCGAGCTTCGAGGAGACATGCACGACTCCACCCATGAACTGCACGACGCCGTGAACGACGGCCAGGCCCAGCCCGCGGTGTGTCGCTTCCCCGGCCCCGGCGTCTGCCGGACCGGAATGCGTGCTGAAAAACGGCTCGAACAAGTGTTCGATATCCGCCGGTTCAATGCCACGTCCGGTATCCGAAACCGCCACCAGCGCCCGGTCGGCGGCGCGGCGCGTGCTGATGGTCAAAACTCCGCCCGCGGGCATGGCCTCCACGGCATTATGAACCAGGATCATGATTACATGCTCGAGCGGCAGTCGGCCGACGGGCACGATCGGCAATTGCTCGAGCTGCACGTCCAGCCGCACGCGCGCCGCTTCCAGTTCGGGGCGCACGCGCTCGGCCAAAGCGATGATGGTCTCGGTCAAATCGGCCAGGTCGGTCGGACGTTGATCGCCTTCGGCAAACGCCAGCAGCGCTTCCATCAGCCGTGTGGCCCGGGTGAGCGATACGGCCGTCTGCTCCAGCACGCGCCGATGCTTGCCGGGCTCATCACTGGACAGCGCAAAATCGACGCTCGTCACGATGCCGCCCAGAATGTTGTTGAAGCGATGCGCCAGTCCGCCGGCCAATTGCCCCAACGAGGCCATCTTGCGCGCCCAGGCCGCTTCGTCCGCCAGGCGCAGCCGTTGCGTGATATCGCGCACCAACACGGATGCACCGCGGCGCGCGCCACGGTCGTCGACGATAGGCGAGATGGTGAAGGCCAGTTCGCGCGCTGCACCCGCCCGGTCGCGATCGCTGATTTCGAATTCGGTGAGCGCGCCGCTCTCCAGAGCCCGGCGGAAGGCCTGCTCGGCCGCCGGACGCTGCGCGTTCGGAAAGACCAACAGCACGGGCGTGCCGAGCATCTCCGGGGCGCCCGCGCCGAAGATGCGCGCGGCGCTGTTGTTCCAGGCCTGCACGCGCAGGTGTGCGTCGGCGCCGATCCAGGCGGCTCCGCTGCTCTGAAACAAATGCCGGAAGAAATCCGGCCAAAGCGGCGACGGCGGCGCAGCGCCCGCAGAGCTCGGGGAACTTGGCTCCAATCCCGGTTCCCGACTCGCGGCTAGCGCCTCTCGCCCACGAAGATCTTCACGATTCACCAGGCACGTTCTCCGGCACCGCGGCCCGGGCATCTCGCCCGCCGTTTCGCGCTTGCAGGCTCAGCGCGTCGCCAGATCGGTCCAGAACGGCTGCGGAGCGATGCACAGCACCGTCTCATGCATCTGCCCGTCGTGCGTGCACGTCAGGAAGCGGTTGCCGACCAGGCTACCCATCCGCGTGGCATCGGCCGGACCGATCACCAGGAATTCGCCCGGACCCAACGTCAACTCCACCGTCAACTGATTATACACGCGCCCGCCGCGCCCGGGACGAGCGGCCGCTCCGCCGGGCGCGGGGAACGCCTCCTCGATGGCGCGCCAGTGCGCGTCGGGCTGGGCGACGCTAACCTCCGGCGTGATGCGCAGCATGGTGCGGGCTGGATCGGACGGATCGGTTGCATACGCCACGTGAATGAAGCAGGTGCCGGCGTCGAAGCTATCCCCGACGAGCTCGCCCTCGGCGCGATAGGCAAAGACCGTGGTGGCGTCGCTGAAATTCGCGACTTCCAGCGTCACCGGCAGGCCGTTGTTGACGGTCTGCGGCGCGTGCCGCACTTTCGCGGCGTTGCCCTCGAAGATGGTGCGCATCGCCGGCCAATCGTCGCGCGTGGCGACGCCGATCCGCAGCCCGTTGCGCGCCAGCAGCGCCACCAGATCGGCGCCCAGCTTCAGCTCGTCGACGTGGTTCCAGATTTTCCGCGAGTGGGCCACGGCTCCGGCACCCGGCGCGGGGGCGAGCGGCAGGTCCACGCGCAGCACGTCGAACTGAATGCGGAGCACCACGAGCGTGTCGGCCTTGCGCTCGCGCCGCTCCGGGCTGAGCAGATCCAGCAGCGGAGTTTCGGCCCGCGGCACGGGCTCGGGCGGCGCTGGCGAAGGTTGCGCACGACTAAAGAGCGGCCGATCGCATCCGAGCAGCAGCATCACGGCCACGGTCGATGCGACGGTGGACATCAGTGTGGCAAGCAATGTTCTTCGGCGGGGCCGCATATCTCCTCCGATGCAGGAGCAAGCTACGGCTGGGGACCGCACGCGTCAACGGCCGCTTTCCGACAACTGCTTGAGATGTGCTGAGACGGGTGGCATGCTTTCACGCGCAGCGGGCAAGCATGTCCGAGCACTCGCACGGCCGCTTGAGGTTGGTTGAGGCTGCTCCAACAATTTGAGGCGAGGTGAGGCATCGGCGAGCGCGGCAGCCGAGACTCTCCCTCATGACGGCGAATACCGAGTTGAAAGGAGCTAGTATGCGCATTCGATCTGCGTCGGTGTACGGGATCCTGGCGACGGCGGGGGTGATACTGAGCTTGTCGGGCTGCCCGGCGACAAACCCCGGAACCAGCGGAAATGGTCGGAACCTGAATCGGAATCTCAATGCGGGCAACCGTAATGCGAATGCGAGTCTCAATGTGAACGGCAATGGGAACCTGAACGTC
>DASXUA010000036.1:0-6494 GCA_036505095.1 Phycisphaerae bacterium | reverse complement strand
GACGCATCCAACACGGCCGTAAGCTGCACCGATATCACCGGTAATGGTCAGGCCGACTGCCCGAGCATCGCGAGCATCAGCGGCTCCGGATCAGGTCCGTATCAGATCACGCTGAGCGCAGCGCCGCCGCCGCGCGAATGCATCACGTTCGTCTTCGCCGGCACCGCGCCCGGGCAGAAGCTGCAGTACCAGGTGCTGCCGGGCGATACGAATCTGGACGGGGTCGTCAGCACGCAGGACTTGCTGTTCCTGGTCCAGGCGTTGAACGACGGCACTGCCAACTTGCCGAGCAACTACGCGCGCTTCAATATCAATCGCAGTCAGGAACCTGCAAATCGTGTGAACTCGCAAGACCTGCTACGGCTCGTGCAACTGCTCAACGGCACGAATGCCACGCAAGCCTTCAACGGCGCCACCGTCGCGCCCTGCCCGTAGTGACCCAAGTGCTGAGTCTTGAGCGCTGAGTCGCGCTCGAGACCCTCACCCCGGCCCTCTCCCTTGGAGGGAGAGGGAGCGAGACCCTCACCCCAACTCTCGCCATTGAAGGGAGAGGGAGCCGAGCGATCGCGTTCGCGAATATTTCGCGCGGAGATCGGGCCGGCTATTATCTGGCCGGAGGAACGGCTCATGGCGCTGATTGATACGGCACAGGCGGAGCGTCGCCGGCTGCGGTTCGGGTCGATTGATGAACTCCTTGCGGAAGTGGACCGCATTGCGGCGGCAGACACGGCCGGGACGCTGCGGCGCACCGGGAATTGGACGGCCGGGCAGACGTTCGGGCACCTGGCCACGTGGATCTGCTACGGCTACGAGGGCTATCCGATGCGCGTGCCGTGGTTCATCAGGCCGTTCATCCGCCGCAAGCTGGGTAGTTATCTGCGCGAAGGAATGCCGGCCGGGGTACGCATACCGCGCACCGAGGCCGGCACCTATGGTACGGACGTTCTATCAACCCAGGAGGGCGCACGCCGCCTGCGCGACGCTCTGACACGGCTGAAAAAACGAGAGCCCTGTCCCCACGACAGTCCGGCGTTCGGAGCCATGAGCTACGACGAGCGCATCGCGCTCAACCTGCGGCACGCCGAACTGCACCTGGGCTTTCTACACCCGTGAACGAGTGATTGACTGCCGTCTCGGCCTCAACTGCTCTTGCGGGCGCAGACCGTACACATGCTGGTCGAGACCAGCGGCTTGCCGCACTTGCTGCAGGTGTGGGCCGCGCAGGTCATCGCGCCGCCGCACTTGCACTTGCAGGCCGAGGTACAGTCCACATGGCGGCCGCAACCTGAGCACGTCGCCGTATCGCTTGCAACGATTTCGCTGCATTTCACGGCTTTGCCGCAGCTCGGGCACTTCGCCTGGCACCTGGCCGCCTTCACTTCCGTGCCGCACTTCGTGCAACGGCAGGAGAGGTCGCTGGCGGTGATGACATCGCTACAGCCGCCGCACTTAAAGGCCGTCTCGGACGCCTTCAGAGTTTTGCCGCAAGAGTGGCACGTGAGCGTCGCGCGCGTTTCCTCATGGTAGCCGCTGGCCTGCGCCCGTCTTTCACTGGACTCACAACCGGCCAGAGCCGCCACACACGCGAACGCCATGAATGGAACCAGAATCTGTCTCATATCTCTCTCCATAGTTCCCTGACCCGTTGAATCTCCCTCGCGAGGCGGACGCGCATCGCCCGCAAGTCGATTCGCGAGCGGCCGCTACGCTACCGCCTCGGGAATCGTGTAGCAAGTTAGGGGCCGATGTGTCGCTTCGCGAGGTCGCTCGTTACCGGTTCGGTGCGCGGATGGGTCCGTTTGCGTTGATCCTCAATCTGAATCCGGGCATGATGTCGGCGGCAAAGCATGGCTTGCGGAGTTCAGTTCCGTCCCAAGTAGGAGCTAAGAACATGTACGCTCAGTTTCGTTGGATCATTCCGCTGCTGACGCTCGTCTTGATCGCGTGCAAAGAGGACGCTTCCCGTCGAAATCGCTCCGCCGGCCGGGCGCGGGAGCCGAAGGCCCGCGCTTGGGTCAAACGGGAGGCGCTGGAACGAGCCTCAGACGAACAGCTTGAGAACCTGGTCGGGACGTGTCTGACCCATGCGCTGCCCGACAATGCGGATCGCGAGTATGCGGTCGTCCGCACCTGGTCGCCCGGCAAGCGGATGGTTTACGCGACGTCCGCCCTGGAGGGAGAAGTCAATAATGGCGGCTTCCTGCAGTTCTTCTGGAATACACGCGGTGAGTGTTCGCAGATGGCCTTGGAGGGGCTCAAGCTGATCGGCGCCGAGCGGCACGCGGACCTGTTGCAGCGGGCCATCGTGATCTACGAGCAGGACAAGCGCCTGCAGCGCCGTTCCGGAGACAAGCTTGATGCTGAGGCATTCTCCAATGCCGAAAGGGACAGCCGCCTGAACCCGCTCGACGACGAATTTTACAACCTGACGGAGCAGCTCGCGCCCCTGCGGGTCAAGTACATCCGCAGCCATCTCGACGAATTCGCGACGCCATCTTGATGCGCGCTCGCGCCCGCATCAGCCAGTGAACCCATTTTGGAATGCGGCGAAGTCCCCGAGATCCACGTCGGCGTCGGCGCCGAAATCGAAGGCGCCGCACGACGGACCCGGACTCGCGTTCGGCCCGGCCAGGCAAGCGGCAAAGCCCACGAAATCCGCCAGGTCGACGTGACCGTTGCAATCGGCATCGCCGCCGGATGGCGCGCAGGGCGGGACGATCGTCGCCGAGTAAATTCCGCGGCCGTGTGTGGCGGCGATCAGCGTGTTGTCATTTTTCCACAGCAACTCGTCGATTTCGACGTTCGCCGGCCCGTCTGAGAGCGGTCCGCTGCCGTCCGGGACCGTCCAGGTCTGCCCATCGTTTTCAGACGCGAACACGCCGATGTCGGTGCCGACGTACAGCCAGCCGGATTGCGTGCGGTGCATGGCGATGCTGCTGACCGGAATGCTGGGCAGCGCGGCCGGCGGAGTACCGCTGATTTGGGCCCAGCTCGCACCATTGTCGTTGGTGCGCCAGACGTTGTTTGGCTGGTAGCCCATGAAGCTGACGTAG
Source organism: Phycisphaerae bacterium (assembly GCA_036505095.1). Taxonomy (GTDB): domain Bacteria; phylum Planctomycetota; class Phycisphaerae; order UBA1845; family UBA1845; genus DASXUA01. Next base: position 3,441 of record DASXUA010000036.1, on the reverse strand, counting down.
ACGTGCTGGGAGTCGGCCGGATCGATCACGATCTTCGAGCACCAGCGGTTCGGCAGGCCCGGCGGAGCATTGTCGACCTGCAGCCAGGTGGGGCTGGTTGCCAGTGCGTTGGCGGTGCGATAGATCCGGCCGTCGTTGTGACCCACCCATACGATGTTGCCGTCACCCTCGGCGATGGCTATGGCCGAGATGTTGCTGCCCACGCTGTTCTTGATGGATATCCAACTTGGATTGGCAGCTTTGATGTTGCCGCTGCGCCAAAGACGCGCTGCGCCCGCCAGCATGCGGTTGGAGTTGTTCGGATCGAGCACAAACGGTGAGACGAAATTCGCCGTCGCACTGCTGCCGGCATCTCCGATCCCGTTGTAGATCCAATTGGCGGACTGGCCGCCATTCGTGCTGCGATGCAACTGGCAGTAAACGTATTCGCCATAGAAGTAATTCGGATCGCCGGGATCGGCCGCACAGAAGCCGCCGTCGCCGCCGAACATCGTGGTCCAGGACTCGGTAGCGCCGATGTAGCGCAACGTGCCGTTATCCTGCGTCCCGCCGATGACCACGCCGGTCGCCGGATTCACGGCCGCGCCATAGAACTGTGTGATGCCGAGTTGGTTGTTCAGCTCGATCCAGCCTGAAAGCTCGGTGACCGTGTACACGTCATCCGTACGATAGACACCGCCGTCATTGCCGAAATAAACGCGCTTGTCGGTCAGGCCGTCAAAGCCCGGGTCGGAGACGATGGCGTGATGATCGGCGTGGGCGGATTGCGGCGCGGCCTGCCATTGACTGATACGAATTAGGGTCAAGCCGCCATCGAAGCTGCGCCACAGATTCAGGCCGCCGACGATGAGCGTCTCGGAGTTGGTCGGGTCCACCCACAGCGCCGAAGCCCATGAGCTGCTCGAGGACGCGTAATTCGTTCCGGTGTTGCGTAAGGTGTAGCTCTGCCCGCCATTGGTCGAGCGCCAGATCTCGCCGCCGTTGCGCGTGACGGAGGCGTAAACCATGCCCGGGTTGCTCAGCGCGTAGCGCACTTCGACTCTGCCGCCGCCCGGAATTCCGCTCGCATTGGACCACGAGACGCCGCCGTCCAGCGAGTATTGCGCGATGCCGTTATCACGCCCGGCGATCGCGAGGGCGCCGTTGGTGGGGTGGAAGCGCAGATCAAGCGTTCGCGCCGTCGCGCGTTGCGACCAGGTCGCGCCCCCGTCAGCGCTGCGAAAAATGCCGTTGCCGGTCGCCGCCAGAATAAACGAGCTATCGGCGGGCGAGAACGCCAGCCGATTGACGAAGTACCAATCCGGCCCGGTGGTGCTCTCCAGATGGAACCAGGTCGCTCCCCCATCAATCGATTTGAAGACTCCCGCACCCTGCATCACGGCGGTGTTGCTGGAGCCGGGAGTTCCGGTACGGAAGCCCTCGCCGGTTCCCACCAGAAGCACATCCGGATTCTGCGGGTCCAGCGCCAGGCAATCGGCGTTCAAGGTGGCCGCAAAGTCATTGAGCGGAAACCACGAGGCGCCACTATTCACCGTCTTCCATACGCCGCCCGTCACGGCGCCGACCCACAAAACGTTCGGCTGCGCTGGATGCACCAGGATCGCGCGCACGCGCCCCCCGATATTTCCCGGTCCCAGCCATTGCCAACTGGTGGGCGAGATGCCCGCCTCCTCGGGTTGGGCATTCAGCAAGGCGGCGCGCTGCGCCAGCGCGGTGAGCAAGGCATTCGGCGGGAGGGTGCCATCTTCGCTCAGCCGCTGCTCATAACGGAACTGCGCGGCCTCGTCCGGAAAATCCGCCGCGACCTCCTCGGAGGCATCTGGCGCGCGCGAGAAGTCCGGGTCAAACGGCTGGTTCCCCGGCTCCCGCGCCGGGCGCGGGGCGATGTGTTGCTGCCGGCACGCGAGCGCTGCCAACGCGATTCCGATGCATGCCAGAAGGCTTGTGCGTATCATTTTCTCTCACCCCGCGCCTGTACGTTGTGCCCCATCCACGCAGCCGAGCGACAGTTTAGCACTTCGACCGAATATCCAAAAGCGGGGCTTGGGTCCGACATCTGCCGTTAGACAACGGCGGGTACAATACGACGATGACTGACGAAGACCTACTCGCGCAGTTTGTGGCCGGCACCGTGCCGTTCGATCAATGGAACCACCGTGCGCATGTCAGGGTCGCGTATCTGCTGTTGCGCGGCGACGCGTTCGAGCCGGCGCTGACGCGCTTCCGCACCGCGCTGCACGCTCTGAACGCCCGGCACGGCACGCCCGAGGCGCTGGATCGCGGCTACCATGAAACGCTCACCGCGGGATTCTTCCGCGTCATCGCCGCGGTGCTGGCCGCGTATGGCCCGGGCGAAACATCGGATGCTTTCTGCGATCAGCACCCCTACCTGTTGCACAAAACCTTGCTGCGGCTGTATTACACGCGACCCCGGATCATGTCGTGGGAGGCGAAGCGCGCGTTTGTGGAGCCGGACATCGCGCCGCTCCCGCCGATTCCGCGTTGAGTGGCCGTCGGATCCCGAATTACGGATGTGCCCAGATTGGCGGGCAACCGCCATGACGCCAGCGCTCAGCCGCCAAGACGCCAAGAGCAGAGGAAGACCAGCGCACGGTCCGCCAAGCGGACCTAGTCATCTTAGCGACCTTGGCGTCTTGGCGGTCGTTTCGGCCAGCTTCGCGCTTACCCGAATTATTGGTCACACCCCGAATTACTGCCGAGCATTCGAAGTTCGAGAACTATGGGCAGGCGGCAACGGTCAGACCGGCGAACGCCTGCGGTGCATTCGTGCCATTGAGCAATTGGACCAGCCGTAGCAGGTCGGTCGTGTCCACGACACCGCTGCGGTTAGCGTCGTAACGCGGCACGTTGACGTCGATCTGCGCGCTGCCGTCCTGCAGCGCGTGCACCAGCGCCAGCAAATCTTGCGTGGTGACCATGCCGTTCATATCCATGTCGCCGGGCAGCGATTGATATTGAAGCTTCTGGCCCGGAAAGGCGCCGGCGAACGTAAGTGTTGTGCAGCCGCCCGGCGGGATCACGCCATTGGCGCTGCTGGTCAACATGATCTGATAATTGGTTCCGGTGCCGGCCACGCTGGCGATCATCGGACATGGATAAGCACCGCCGCCGGTGCAGGAGATGCTGATCGTGCTGGGCGCCGGCATGGGGCATGGTGGCAGATTGAACGTGACCAGGATCGGGCTGTAGGAAACAGCACTTTCGACGGGCGTGGCGGGGCCACCGATCCCCTGGGCCAAGGCGCCGGCGGGGCCGGTCTGCAGCACGTCGCGGTACGGCTGCGCGCCGGCGACAAACGGATTGTCCGTGGGCGGATTGGCGCTCACGATGAGCACCGGCGCGGGCGGGATGCTGAGCGACAGCGAGCCCGTACCGCTGGCGCCCGGTGCGCCGCCGATGCGAATCTTGTAACAGTTTCCT
>DASXUA010000035.1:0-5430 GCA_036505095.1 Phycisphaerae bacterium | reverse complement strand
CGATGATCGTGAGCGCGGGATATTTCAGCAGCAGACGCGCGCCTAGCTTCCAGTCGAGCCACGAGACCGCCGTCATCGGGCCTCACCCCGCAGGCGCCCCTGAGCCTGCTGCCCGCAAACCAGGCCGGCATTCATACGCTCCGCTCCTCCAGTCCGCACATGTCGGTGCATCGGGCCATGCTCATCGAGCCGGCGGATCGAAGCAGATACCCGTGAACATAGCCGCGATTTAATCACGAATGCCTTTGTAACACAAAGTAGTTGTTTTGAGTAGGGCGAAAACTCTGAGGGCGTCCGCCTACGCTCGCCTGCGCCGTCGCGAGGATTCAACGACGTTGAGCCCCCCGCCCAGGAGTGGTGGGCGCGCCTGGTGGCTTGCCGGCCGAAGCTCTCGGAGGTCCACCTTCGCGCTACGCGCTTCGGCGGACAGCCTTCGCGTGCGAGAAGAGCGAAGGCTGGGCGCACTTCGAGTTCACCCGCATAAACATTGCGCCAACTATCCTCCGCAAAAAGATCGAAGAGCTGCGCATTGTGGGGGGCATTTGTCGTCGTCGTCGTGGCCTCGATTCAGTCTCACGAAGTCTCCAGAGTCGCGGTGCTGATCGCGTGGCTCGAGCGTTCTGCTACCTATGGACATTCCAAATGAGGCCTGCTATCTTCTTTGCAATGTCCAAAGGAAAGAGTGACATCCACAAGAAGTCGGAGGTGTTGCAGGGCACGCTCGACCTGATGATTTTGAAGACACTGCACGCGATGGGTCCGCTGCACGGATTCGGGATCGCCCGCCGGCTGGAGCAGTTGAGCGAACACGTGCTCCATTTGAACGAAGGCACAGTGTATACCTCGCTCTTGCGACTGCAACAGGAGGGATGGATTGCGACGGCGTGGGGCGCTTCCGAGAACAATCGGAAGGCAAAATTCTATTCGATTACGAAAAGTGGCCTGAAACAACTGGCGAAGGAGACGGAAGACTGGGAGCGGATTTCCGGCGTGATTGGCCGCGTGCTGCGGCTGACGAGCCAAAAGTCATGATCCGCCGGCTTCTGAAACTGTGGACGCGGATCCGCGGCACGGTTCGCAATGAGCCGTGCGACATGGAGTTTCAAAGGGAGATCGAGGAACACGTCAGATTGCTGACCGAGCGCTATCGCCGTGGGGGCATGACGGCGGAAGCCGCCCTGCTCGCGGCGCGGCGGCAGTTCGGCAACACCACGTTGCTGGAGGAAGACCGGAGGGACATGCAGGCGTTCCCAGCCATCGAGGCGCTCCGCGCCGATCTGACCTACGCGCTCCGCATGCTGCGAAAGAATCGGGGCTTTGCGACGGCAGCCGTCGTGACGCTGGCGCTCGGGATCGGCGCGAATACGGCGATTTTCAGCGTGTGCAATGCGGTGTTGTTCAAGCCGTTGCCCTATGCCGAGCCGAGCCGGATCGTGACGCTTTGGGAACGGCAGCGCGACGGCACGCTCGGCGACGTGGCGCCGGCGAATTTTGTGGATTGGCGTGACGCGAGCCGATCGTTTTCCGGGATGGCGGCGGTGAGTGCGTCCAGTTTCGCGTCCAGCTTCATTCTTGGCGGACAGAGCGAGGCGTCGCGGTTGGCCGGAGGGAACGTTTCGTCGAGTTTCTTTTCCGTATTGGGCGTCCGGTTCATGCTCGGCCGCAATTTTCTTCCGGAGGAGGACCGGCCTGGCCAGAATCGCGTCGCCATTCTGAGCTACGCGGCATGGAGCGAGCGGTTCGGCGCGGCCCGCGACATCGTGGGAAAGGCGATCACGCTGAACGACGAGCGCTACACGGTCGTCGGTGTGTTGCCGGCGGAGTTTCAGTTCGGGACCACGGCGGCAGATTTTCAGGCGCGCGGGCAAGCTGACATTTGGGTTCCGATCGCGCTCGATCCGCAGAGATTGCAGCGCGGCGCGCATATGCTGCGAGTGATCGCGCGACTCGCACCGGACGTGGCTCTGACCCAGGCCCAGGTGGAACTCGATGTCATAGCGGCGAACATGGCGAGGCTGTATCCGGACCAAAACAGGGAAAGGGGAATCACGGCAGTTTCGCTGGCGGAGCGGGCCACTGCGACCGTTCGCGCGCCACTGGAGGCCCTTCTCGGCGCAGTCGGACTCGTGTTGCTGATCGCGTGCGCGAACGTAGCGAATCTTCTGTTGAGCCGGGCAGCGGCGCGCCAGACGGAGATGGCGGTCCGGGTTGCGCTCGGTGCAAGCCGCGGGCGGCTCGCACAACAACTTCTGACGGAGAGTTTGTTATTGGCCGGCATCGGCGGGGCCGCGGGCTTTCTCGTCGCGCTGGCCGTGACTGCCGCCCTCGCTCCGCATCTGCCTCCCGACCTATCGCGCGCGGCGGGGATGGCCGGAGACGCGCGAATGCTGGTGTTCACCGCGATGATTTCGCTGGCGACCGGGACTCTCTTCGGATTGGGTCCGTTGGTCGGAACGGGGCGCACCAATGCGGGAGAATCGCTGAAACAGAGCCATCGCGTCGCTAGTGCAGCTCACAGCCGTCTGCGCAACGGCCTGGCCGTGGCGCAAATCTCGATCGCGATCGTTCTTCTGATCGGCGCCGGCCTGATGGCGAAGAGTCTTCGGGCGCTGACCCACGTCGCGCCGGGCTTCCGGTCGGACAGTATCCTGACCGCGCGCCTGTCGCTGCCGCCATCCCGTTATCCCGACAACCGGCGGATCGCCGCCTTCGAACGAGAACTGCTGGGGACCTTGACGAGAAAGCCGGGCGTGCAATCCGCCGGGTTGGCGACGTACCTGCCGCTCAGCGGTCTGGACAACGGGTGGTCGTTCGTCATCGAAGGCCGACCACCGTTGCCGGTTGGAACGTACAACATGGCGAAGTACCGGCCGGCGAGCGCAGGCTATTTCGAGACGATCGGGATTCCGCTGCTGCGCGGCCGATCCTTTACGCCGGCGGACACGGCGGACTCGCCCTGGGTCACGGTGATCAACGATTCGATGGCGCGCGAGTACTGGGGAGGGCAAGACCCGATCGGCAGGCGGCTGCAGTTTGCAGCGGAGACATGGCGCACGGTGATCGGAGTAGTGGGCGACGTGCGGCACGAGGGACTGGACGGGGAGACGAAGCCGGAGATGTACGTGCCGATTGAGCAAGCGCCGAATACCGAGAGTAGCCCCACCATCGTGATTCGAACGGCACTCGATACGGGTGCTGCCGCGGCCGAACTACGCGAAGCCGTTGCGGCGATCGATCGGGCCATGCCCGTCGACCGGATCCAGACGATGGAGCAACTGGTATCGGGATCGGTGGCGCAGCCACGTTTCCGCACGGTGATCCTGGCGGCGTTCTCGATGCTCGCACTGGTGATGGCCTCGATAGGAATCTACGGAGTGATGAGCTACCTGGTGATTCAGCGGACGCGCGAGTTCGGGATCCGCGTGAGCATGGGAGCGACTCGAGCCGACGTGCTTCGGCTGGTGCTCGGCCGGGCCGCGGCGCTGATCGGTGTCGGTACGTGTGTGGGACTCGCGGGGTCGGTGGGATTGGTACGACTGATTGCGAAGCTGCTTTTTGGAACGGCTCCGCTGGATCCACTGACATTCGCGGCGGCGCCGGCTCTGCTCGCCGCTGTGGCCTTGGCCGCAAGTTATCTTCCGGCGTGGCGGGCGGCGCGGGTCGATCCCATTGTGGCTTTGCGATACGAGTAACGAAACTGCCAGAGTGAAGCGATTCCGTGAGCCACGAACATCTCTGTACCCTCATGCTGCGGGCCGCCAAGTCCGGCCCAGCGGTGGGCGCACCTGGTGGGCGCACTTCGAGTTCACCCGCATAAACACTACGCCGGCTTTCCTCTGCAAAAAGGCGGTTCGCTGGAGTCTTTCTCAAACTATCCAAGGCGACGACAGCAGACAGCGCCTTTTTGGCCGCGCCGATCGATAAGGTTCGGATGTGGATCGAAATCGCCGCAAGTGATCGAAGGACATTGGGAGGTCTGACACAATTTCAACGACAATGCCCTTCGGGGCGTCCCTAAACCGCTGAATTCAAATCGCATCGCGGAACCGTGCGATTTGAAGGAGGGTTCTGCGATAAACTGCGTCAGACTGCTCGCAAACTGTTGATTCTAAAGCGGAGAGATGTCCGAGTGGTTGAAGGAGCACGCTTGGAAAGCGACGGGTTGGGGCGATATCGAAACGTACCGAAGCACCTTTTCCGCAGCCGCTGCAACGACTTAGTTTCGGCAAGATATCTCGCCGTGTTTCCCCGTAAGTGACGGTGTTTGTCGAGCATAGATACCCGTTAGGGCACAATCTGGGGCACAATTTCCGGAGTTCTGGGTGCGCCCGCCAGCACCACGAATTCGACCCACACAGCCGTCATCGCCGCTTCTGCCACAGAGCAAGTGCGTCCATGGTGAGCTTTCGCCGTCGCTCCCCCCGCGAAGAGGTAAGGTTCTGACCAGGGCTCGGTGAGCCTGCGTCCTGCCGCCAGAGCGTGCGACGCTGCGGAGGACGGCTGATTGCTAACTCCTTTGGTCGGCTGGCGCGCCGGCCGATCCAGGCAAACGCTCTCCGGCGGTGACCCGTCTAAACTGCGCCCTCTCTCGCCACTCTGCATCGGTCTCCGTTATTGGAGACCATGTGACCTCGTAGCCGGCGGTCTCGCGAGTGTCAGGGATCTCCCCACAGGATCCGCAAGGGGACCGCGAACAGGTTGCCTCCGAATCGCACGGCTGACGCGCCGTCATAGAGCACGACACCCGCGGCAAACTGCCGGCCGGCCTCGTCGCGCAACTTGCGCAGCCCGCGGAAGTCCGCCTCGGTCACGCTGGCCGCGGCCTTCACTTCGACACCGGCCACCGAGGTGCTGCCGCGCTCGAGCACGATATCCACTTCGAAACCGTCGCGGTCCCGGTAGTGAAAGAAGTCCACGTGATCAGGATGCCAGCTCGCCTGGCGCCGTAATTCCTGCAGCACGAACGTCTCGAGCAATGGCCCAAGTCGATCGCGATCTCTGTACAACGCGAGGGCATCGATGCCGAGCAGCGCACATGCCAGTCCGGTGTCGCCCATGTGGAGCTTGGGAGCTTTCACCAGCCGACTCAGCCGGTTGCGGTGCCACGGCGGTAACCGGTCGACGAGAAAAACGCGCTCCAGCACGGTGACGTAGTCATGAATCGTCTGGCGCGCCATCTGAAACGGTGCCGCGAGATCCGACATGTTGAGGAGCTGGGCCGTGTGCGATGCGGTGAGCGCAAGCAGCCGCGGCAGTGCGTCCAGGGAATGGATACGGGCCACGTCACGCGCATCGCGTTGAATCTGTGTTTCGACGAGATCGCGGTACCAGGCTCGCCTCCGGGCAGGCGTCCGCCTCGCCAGTGCCGCCGGGTATCCCCCGCCGACGATGCGTTCAGCGAGCGCGAGTCCGAGCCGATCCGAGATTCTC
>DASXUA010000034.1:0-7240 GCA_036505095.1 Phycisphaerae bacterium | reverse complement strand
GAGCCGATTCAGAACCTCAGCAGCCTGCGCGCCTCCGACCGCTGGGATGGCTACCTCGCGGAGCGCAATGACATCCTGAGTTTCATCGCCGCGCATGACATCCGCAATGTCGTGTGGTTGACCACCGATCTGCACCTGACGCTCGTCAACGACCTGTTCTACGTCGACGATTTGCAGGCCAATCCGTCGGCCGTGCTGGAGGGCTCGGCACGCCATCCGGCCGCGGGGTCGTTCGAGATCATCACCGGACCGCTCGGTTTCGATCCGCCCGCCGGCGCGTTCATCCGGCCCGCGCTGGCCGCGCTCAACCTGGCGCCCGCATTTTTCGGCGCATCGGAGAGCAACATCGCCGTCGCCCTCAACACCCTGCTGACGCAGGTCGGTTTGAACCCGCTCGGCCTGCCACCCGAGCGCGTGAATATTCTGCAAGGTCCGGCCGACCCGCTGCGCGCCGCGGTCGTCGACCAATTCAGCTATACGGTCATCGACGCCGACGAGCAATCGGCCACGTTCACCGTGCGCGGCATCCCGGCCTACACCGGCGCGCACGCCCGGCTGGCGATCCGTCTGGCGGCGCTCGGCTGGCCGGATATGTTGCGAAGTCTGGTCAGCAGCCGTGCCGTGGATGTGTACTCCTTCCGGGTTCCCGCCGATCCGCCGGCGGAGTAAGCGCCTCGGAGCGCCAAGTCCTTGCCAGGAATGGGCTTGCGCGATTTTCGTTTGACGGGGGTGGTCCGAAAAAATCCTGGTCAGGCCGGCCTTGACGAGCGATAACGGACAAAGTCGGCGGCTTCTTGATTCTGCGGATCTGTTTCGCTATTCTGAGCGTCGGTTTGGTAGCGCTGCGGAGGCAGCGTCGGCGAGCAGAGAGAGAGCGAGACCCGTCGGGTCGGCGCTCTTATTTTTTTGCCTTTCAACAGATAAGAAGCGCCACACCGATCGTCGCGTCGTCAGGCGGAAGGAGCCCCTCAGAAAAAAGCTCGCGTTCATGCCGCGTTGGCATGCGCGCCGCGTTTTCGGATGCATCGCTGAAGAGGAGGCAAGGGAATGAGGCGAGGACTGGCAATCATGTTCGCGGCGCTGGCGGTCGGCTCCCCGGCGCTGGCGCAAGTCACGCTGTGGGACACGGGTGCGCCGCACCAGGTGAATTTCAACGGAGCGGACACGTACCTGGGCTTTTCGTCCGGCAATCTCGGCGCCGGCTCGGAGCAGCGCTGGGCGGCCATTCCGTTCCGGATCGATGTTCCCGGCGCCGTCATCACCGAGGTCGACGTCGACTGGTTCATCGTCGCCGGCTCCGAAGCCGACAACGTGAATTACATTATCTGGAATCGAACCGGGCTGGCTGCGCCGGTCAACGGCAATCAGTTCGCGATGGGTGTGCTGGGTCCATTCGCTGCGGGCATCGACGATCCCGATGTACCGATCACCGACGATTGGCTGCACATCTATGCCGTGAACATCCCGATTCCGGTGGGCGATTACTATCTGACGATCTATGGCGACGGCGGTGCGGCGCCGAACAATGCGGCGTGGCTGACGGGCGGCGATCTCCAGGACGAGACGCTCGAGCAGGGATTCATGTGGCGCTCGGCCACCTTTCCCGCGCCGGGATTCCAGATGTACAGCCCGGCCAATATTCTGCCGACCGCGGGACAGGACCCGGATGATCGCTGGAATCCGTCCTTCACGCTGATGGGCGTTCCCGAGCCGGCAAGTCTGACGGTGCTCGCGCTGGGCGCGCTGTGCCTGCATCGCCGTCGATAAGCGGCCGCGCCGGTATGGCGCACTGATAACCGAACCTTCAGGAGGGGTTGAGGTTCCGCCCCCGTCTTCGGCCGAAGGCGGGGGTGCTTTGTTGCGCAGCAGCGCGCGGCGCTCCAGAGCGGCGGCCGCTGCCCTCGCCTCCGCCGCGCCGCCGCGATATAATCCGGCATGCAATTACTGCGGACGATCGCATCGCTGCTGCGCGGCACCAGCGATCAGGAGGCGTTCAGGCAATATCGTCAGCGTCTGCTACGCTGGGCGCGCCAGGCGCACAACCTCACAGCGGGCGAGTACCGTGATTCGTACGACGGCCGCTACCTCGACGCGAGCGGGCGCGATCTGTTTCTGGATTATCTGCTCTCGGCGAGCAAGGACGCGCCCAGCTACGTGACCGAGCACGCCGGCCTGCTGGCGGACCGCAAGCAACTGTTCGATCGCTTCGGGCTCCCGGTCCTGACCATGCGCGAGTTGCGCGACAAGGAGAACGAGCGCTTGCAGCGCATGGATTCGCCATTGCGGCTCTAATACGACGCCCTCGCCATCTGGGCAGAGGGATGGGTGAGGGGATATCCGCGATGCAAGTTCCGTCTGATTGGTGGCGCAACTTTTTCTCCGGGCTGGCGCTGGAGATCACGCCGAAGATCTATCCAGCCGAGTTCACGCGCGCCGAGGCCGACTTCATCACGCAGCAACTCGGACTGACTCAGAGTTCGGCGGTTCTGGATGTGCCCTGCGGCGACGGACGACTGAGCCTGGAACTCGCCGGGCGTGGATTTCGCCTGACCGGTGTCGACCTGGTGGGAGCACTGATCGAAACGGCCCGCGGCGCAGCGCTGCGGCGACGAGTGTCGGCGACGTTCGAAACGCACGAGATGCGCGACCTGCCGTGGCGGGAGGCCTTCGATGCTGCATTTTGTTTCGGCAACAGTTTTGCCTATCTCGACGATGAAGGGAACACGGAATTCCTCCGCGCCATAACACGCAGCCTGCGGCCCGGCGGCCGATTCCTGCTGGACTACCCGGCCGTCGCCGAAGCGCTGCTCCCGCACCTGGAGAAGCGCACCTGGTATCCGGTCGGCGACGTGCTGATGCTCGCCCAGCGCGAGTACGACCCGGCCCGCGGCCGGCTGGATGTCGAGTACACGTTTATTCGCGGCGACAACGTCGAGAAGCGGCCCGCATCCTATCGCATCTACACTTATCGGCAGCTTTGTGAATTGCTGGCTGAGGCCGGGTTGGTCCAACCGGTCGGTTACGGATCCCTCGCGGGCGAGCCGTTCGCGCTCGGCGCGCGGGGTTTGTACGTCTTGACGATTAAGGCGTGAGCCCGCCCGTCGCACTTTATGGGGCGCTGACGGTGATCGTGACCGGCGCCGCCTGTATCAGCGTTTTGCTCTGATCGTCTACCAAGCGCGCATAAGCGAAGAACACGCCGGACGGCCCATCAAGGTGAACCTCGCATGTCACCGCCGTCAGGTTCGCCTGCACCGAAAACCCCGGCGGGAAACTCGCCGGAATCGTGTCGCCGCTCACTCCCGCGATGCTCTCGACTGCCAGATCGGGTTCGTCGCCGGACGTGGAGCCGCTCTCCATGCTCATATAGCCGTCATCGTCGCGCTCGAGTGCGATCTGCACGTGACCGCTCCAGGGAAACGACGATGGCAGTGTTGCTGGGTTGGAGCTGGGATTTGAGAGTTGCACCATCCCCACCACCGTTGCACCCAGAGAGATCGTAGTCGGAAGCATCAACGACATCTGGATCGCCGCGTAGGGCTCCATCGCTTGTTCGGCGCTATGAAACTGCGCGACGTATGCTGGAAAGTCCTGCGGAGAGCCAGTGCGCGTCAAAGCGAGTGTCCCCAAAGACACCGGATAGTACGACGGAGTCTGTCGCAGAAACCAGACCGCCGGATCAGGATCAGGGGGATCAGGATTCTCCACCATGGAGCGCGTCGCTGTGGCCCGCAACGACAGCGACACTTCCAGCGGAACGCCGACCGCCGCGTTGCCCTTGATGACGTCAGTAATAGTCAGCGTGGCGACCGCGAGATAGCGCCGATCGTCGGGCGGATTGGCGATCTCCACCACCATCGAAGGTCCCGCCACTGCGACCACCACGACGTCGGACTCGGCCAGCCGATCCGTCAGGAACCGCATGTTCTGCTCGCCCGCCACGCACGCGCTGGCGAGCGCCGCAACCAAGCCGATGCTCAACGCATACTTCATGATGCCACCCTCCAGTTACGGCACCGAGCGCACGCGAATCTCGCGATCGTGCGCCGGCATGCCCGGCGCTCCGGGACCCGGCACGAAGATCTGCGGCGCGGTGAAAGCGCCCATGATCTGCTGCGTCACCCCGTCCATCGCCCCGCCGCCCGGCGCCAGCAAATAGGGCGTCCAGTCCATCATCTCCGGGAAGATCGTCCGTCCGAAGAAGTTCGCGTTCGGGAACGTCCCGGCGCCCGCGGCCGTTCCGGCGCGGATCAGCCGTCCGGCCACGATGTTCCCCGCGGCATCGTTGGGCGTTGGTGGCACAGTATTAGCCACCCACAGATTCGGTCCGAAATTAACGGACACGTTATTCAGAAACCGTTCCTCCAACAAATCACCGAGCACCAGCATAGCGCCGCCGCCGCCGGTGAACGCGTACTGATTGAACGTAAACCGCAGCTCGCCGTCGTTGATGCCGTCCGGCGCACCGCCGCCGGGGCGCGTGAAATCCGTCCCGTTGCGCGCCGTCAGCACGGTGACGATGTTGTTGTTGGCATGACAGTGCCGCAAGCTGCACTTGTGACCCAATTCATGAAAAATTGTGCGTCCGTTGGCCAGCGCCACCGGAATCATCGGAAACGCCCAGCCGGCCAGCACTCCGGCGTTGACCTGCAGATCTACGTTGTTCGGCACAAACCCCCCGGAGCGCGCTCGCACCCCTGCGGGTAAGCCCCCATTATCGCGCAGGTGAATGGCGTTCTGAACCGTTGTGAGGCCGTCATTGTCACCATTCGGGTTGATCTGATGGTTATGCATCACGATCGGCGCGCCGGCGGGGGTCGCCAACATCGGCGTGACGATCAGATCAGCCGGATTCACTCGATGCCAGGCGACGCTCGCCAGTCCCGCCGCCTGCGTGCCCATCGTCATGTTGGCGGCTCCCGGCATCACGTCCGTGATCGTCGACTGATGCACGATGAGCAAATCCTTGACGCGCGGACCGGCGACCAAGTTCCCTGCGGCAGCAGTCCCAGTCACGGCCAGGCCATAGGCAAAGGGGATTTCATCCATGCGCATCGCTAGCGGCGGTGCCGCGCCGCCCGGCGGGACGAAGGTCACGCTGAACCCGCGGTATTCCTCGAGCGCCGGGAAGCCGTCGCCCTTTTCGTTGTGCACCACGTTCGCGCCGGTCAGATCGCGATCCTCGGTATCCTCCAGGCCGTCGCGGACGGGATTGTTCGGATTAGTCACGCCCGGCGAGTTGCGGAAGCGCCGCTCCCAGGAGCGCGGCAGGAAATCGCCGTCATCATCCACGACCACGTTGGCCAGCACGCTGCGCGGCTGGTTCCCGGGAATATTCACGGCCCCATCCAGCACGGCCCGGCCGCCGAAATCCTTGCTCTGGATCGTGTTCCTGACTTCGCCGTTGCCATCAAATGCCATCGCGGCCGTCGGACCCTGGTTGTTGCCGGCAGCATTGAACGAGAAGTCGTCGTTCATAAAGCCGGCCGGCGCCGGCGGCCCGGGTTGCGGCGCGTTACTGCAATAGCCCAGGAAATTGGTGACCTGTTTGAGCCGGAAAACGACCTGCAAATTGTTGCGCACCGCGTCCGGGATGCCGGCGGCCGGCAGCACCGCATCCGATTGAGCAGTGATGTTTACTGCCGTCGGCATCGCATCGCTGCCGGTCGGCAGGAACGCGTCGCGCATATTCCCGCCGGCCGCCTGGTCGCTGAAGCGCAGGTCCAGAGGCAGCGTGTCGGCGAAATCCTCCCGGCTGGGCGCGGGCGCATCAATCCGCAGCGTGCTGGCGATCATCTCACCCGTGATGAGCCCGTTCGCATCGTGCACGTACGCAGAGGCGATGATGGCGGGCAGAGTCGCGGCCAGCGCGGGCGGGTTGACCACCCAGCGATCGGTCGTAGGCACGGCAAACGGGCCAAAGCTGTAGGTGTTGCCGGCCAGCTTGCGCGGCAGAACGACCGGTTTGCTGGCGATCTGAGTGGCGCCCATGCGGCTCGACAGCGCCTGCACCACGCTGTTCTGCGTCTTGAACGGGTTATGATAACGCGCGAAGAAGAGCTGCGGCGGCACGTCATAGAGCGTCGGCGGATTGGTCCGATTGTCATTAGTGATCGTCGCCGCGAACGGCGGCATGCCGTCTGGATTTGGTGCCGGCAAGGTGTCGTTCAACTGGCAAAAAGCCGAATCCCACGAACGATTTCCGGCCGCGTTGCTGACCTGCAGAATGATGGCCTCTTGGGCGATCTTCAATGTGGCCGCTTCGGCGGCCCCCAGACCGGCGTTGTTCGGGCGGCGCTGGTTGTAGGCCTGAATGTCGATGGCCTCCGGAATGTTCGTCAGGTTCACAAATGCCACGATATGCGCCACGAACGGTCGCGGAGGGTCATTCGCCGGACGATTGATCGTGATTGTCGGCGCGGCAAGCGGCGCCGGTTGAATGCTGACGGCCATGCCGACGGCCGCCAGCGTGTCGCCATTGATCAAATCCGCGAGTTGATCCTTGATATCCGCCTCGACCCGGAAGCGCCGCGGATTCGCCGCATCCGGCATGTACATCGCCATGAAGTTCTCGATGATCGGCCGCGGCGCGCCCTCGGCCACCGACAGCACCGGCGGGGCCGGGTTGTTCACCGGGATTAGACCCGTCGCTTTGAACACGTTCGGCGCTGCCGCGCGGTCTGCCACGATCTCCATGCCGACCACCGGCTCGATCACGCTGACCTGCCCATCCGGGTCATAGCGCGCCCGCAGGGCTCCGTCAAATTCGACCCAGACTGCGGTGATATCTCCATTCGGTTGCGGCGCGCCGGCGGCATCGGTTGGCAGCGGCGTGCGCACGCCCATGATCGGCTTGGGTGAAACGGTCTGCTTGTACAAATGATACTCCGCGTCCGTCTTGTTATTGCTTTGACGCGTAAGTGTGACCGTCGGTTCCAGCGGCGGGAGGTGCGTCATCGGCTGCGGCTGCGGCAACTCGACGCCCAGGTTATCGAGCCCTCGGAGCTTGACATCGATGGTCGGACCGGTTGATCCGTGCAGCCCCACCACCACCTCGTACTGCACATCCGGCATGGGATTGGTCACATCCGCCTTGATCGCCGACTCGATGAAATCGGCGATCGCTTCGTCCGTCTTCTTGCGAATCAGAATCCCCTTGGTCACGCCGACGGCGCAGCACGTGGCCGTGCCGCTGGTGTAGATGGCTTTCGGGCGCTGGCCAAGATCGGCTTTGATGCGC
>DASXUA010000033.1:0-2583 GCA_036505095.1 Phycisphaerae bacterium | reverse complement strand
CGCCAGGTAAAGAACTGACGTCGTGTGAATTGCGGGCGCGCCCTTTCGTCAGGGCAGTGAATCACCGGACCTCCGCCCTTGGGGACGATCCCGTCACCAGCGGTCGGTCCGGGACTTCAGCCGCACTTATAAGCCGGGTTGAGCTTTGCCGCGCGCGCCCGATATCGGCGGGTTGCGCCGATCGCCGTCTCTCGCCCATGGTCTCGGCCAGCGATCGGCCGATGTCCGCGGCGCCGCCCATGGCTGCGTCACGCCATGGCCGCGCCGAGGGTCGGCATTGCAGAATCAGATTCAATCAGATAATCTGGTCGGGTGAAGACATTGTCGGTGACTGACGTCGCGCGTAACTTCAGTGCGGTGCTCGACGCCGTCGAGCGCGACCAGGAAGAAGTCGTGCTCGTACGAAACCAGCGGCACGTTGCTCGTCTGGTCCCCGAAGCGCCACGTCAGGACGCCCTGAGCGTGTTTGGCGATTTGTATCGCACGCTCGACGATCAGACGGCCGAGGCATTGTCGGCTGCCATCGCCTCCAATCGAAAGAGTCGCCGGGGGCGTGTGGCGGAGTTGCGGGATCCGTGGGCTGGTTGATCGATACCAGCCTGTGGATCGCCGTCGAACGCGGCGCGCTCGCAGCGGCCGATATACACGCCATCACGCGACAGGAACCGATCTATCTTTCCCCGGTCAGTCTCGCCGAAATCCGCTTCGGTCTGGAGCTGCTGAAACCTGGCCCGCTGAAACAGCGAGCCATGGCAATGCTTCGCCGCCTTCGGCGAAAACCGCAATTGAGAATCACCGTGGAAACCGGGGAAACGTTCGGGATGTTGGCCGCAAAGCTCAGAAAGTCCGGCAAAGACCCGCACGTTCGCGTGAATGACCTCTGGCTTGCCGCGCAAGCCGTTCAGCGTGATTTCCGTGTGCTCACCGCGAACGCGAAGGACTTTGCTGACATTCCTGGCCTGCAGGTGGTCGTTCTGAAACTGCCGTCGTCGCGATAAGAGCAGCTCGAGCCTCACGCCGAAGTTGCCGGACGGAGCGCTGAACGCCGGCGGCGACGTGAGCGATCACTACCGCCCGGCCGGTTTGTAACCCTTCCACACCCATTCGAACGCTTCGGGCATCGTCTGCATCTCCACGGCGCGCTCGACGTGGCCGGACGCTTCTGAAAACACGAACTGGTAGGGGTAGCCCTTGGCTTTCAACGCCGCGGCCATCCGGTTGTTCGCAACCACCCAGTTGCGCATCTGTTCAGCGGGTGACGTCGCGCCGAGATCGTTTTCGCTCACGTGCAGCCAGATGCGCAGCGGCTTGCGCTCGGAGTTGGGGATGAACGTCTGGTGAAAGTCCCACGCGCCGTTCGGTGCGGTGGCGTTGCGCTGCAGTGCGACGAACGTGCCCGAGTAGCTGATCACCCGGCGATACAGGTTCGGGTGCAGCCACGCCATCGTCAGCGCGGCCGCCGCACCGGAGCTCTGGCCGAATGCGGCGCGCCCTTCGGGATCGGTCGTGAACGCCACCTGGTAGTCGCGCGTGATGCGCGGCAGCACCTCGGTCTCCACGAAATTCACATAGCGGTCGGACACTGTGTCGTACTCGATCGTGCGCTGCCCACCCGGGCCTGGGGAGAGCAGGACGGCGACGATCGGGGGGATGCGTCTCTGGTCGATCAGGTTGTCGAGCATCACCGGCATGAAGGGCAGATCCGTTCTCTGCGTGCCGTCCGCGGCGACGGGTGCGTCTTCGGGGACGAACCCGCGCCCGTCCTGCACGACGATGAACGGCGCTGGCGTATTGGGCACGTATCCGGGAGGGACGTAGACCGCGACCTGGCGCTGGAACGTCTGATGCTGCGGCGGCTCTACAGGTCCCGCTGCCGGTTCGCCGCGCCTGTCTCCGGGGCCGCCTGGGCGCCCCGCGGGTGCCGTTGGAAAGAGTTTGCTCTCGGCGGAGTTTATCGTGAACCGGATGACACGCCCCTGTGGGACGTCCGATTTCGCCGTGAATGCCGGATCGGCGACGTAGGGCGGGCCGATTCTGAAGTTCCCATCCGCATTGAGACGTACGGGCACGAGGTGCGCTGCATTTGTCGGTCGCGCGGGACTTCCGCTGCCCTGCATTCGGCCGAGCGCGCCAGCGCTCACCGGCAGAATACCCAACGCAAGGATCCAGGGGCCGATCTTCTGCATAGTCATGCCGTGTACCTGCCTCCTCATGACGCTCTCGGACACGCGAGTGGCGCATTATACGGCCGACTCGTTGCATAATGCGCACTCCCGTGTGCATGACTCGAACTGACCCGACGATCTCGCGGCGACAGGAGACGCATATGAAAGTGCCGGCTGTGACACTCAAGACTGTGATCCACGTGCTCGCCGTTGCAGCGTGCGTAGGGATTGCCGCGTTCGCTCCGAACGCAGGTGCCGCGCAAGCGCCCGGGGCCGAGCAAGCCGTTCCTGTCGCGCCTGGCAGCGCCGCACAGGCGCCAGGCCGGGGGCGGGGTCCGCAGCCGGTCGATCCGCGGGTGCAGATCCGGATGCATCACTTCGCCGAAACCAATCAGGAGATCCCATACTCGCTGTTCGT
>DASXUA010000032.1:0-10756 GCA_036505095.1 Phycisphaerae bacterium | reverse complement strand
CGTCGATGGCGAAGGCCCGCACCGGCAGCCGCTGCATCAGGTTCAGCATGCGTGACGTAAGGAGCCGCTCCGGCGCCGCAAAGACGAGGCGGAACTTGCCGGCCGCGATGTCCCGCTCGACGCCTTGCAGGTCCGAGCCCGACATGCCGCTATGCAGAGCCGCGGCCGGATAGCCGCACTCGCGCAGCCCGTCGACCTGATCCTTCATCAGCGCGATGAGCGGCGAGACCACGACATCGGTCTTGCCCGCCAGCACCGCCGGCACCTGATAGCACAGCGACTTGCCCCCGCCCGTCGGCAGCACCACCAGCGAATCGCGCTGCTCCAGCCCCGCCCGGATGGCCTCCTCCTGCAAAGGCCGCAGCCGCTGATAGCCCCAGTACCGCCGCACCGTCTCCAAAACTGCCGGCAACGCAAATCCTATCCCCGCGCCAACACTCGCCATAGTCGCCATTGTACCGTCGCCGGGAGGGCAAGCACCGGGGTTAGTCCCCGGCGCAGACCGCCTCAAATCCGTCGCGCGAGGGCCGCGGGATCAAACGTATCGGGACTTGCAGCGAGCCGCGCGGCCAGAAAGATCAACTGAATCATCGGCCCCGGCGAGCAGCGGATCGGGAACTCTCGACGATCGGCCGGTCCTCAAGTTTGTCGAGCACGTCCATGAACCGTGGCCGGTTGCGGTGCCTCAGCCGAATATCGGCGAGCAACTGCGGCCACTCGCCCGGGCGTCCGAGGGCCTGCAGCACCGGACGTATCTTCCGGAGCGTCACTCCGGCGGCTTCGTACGCCGCCAGGTCCGCGTGCGTCAACTCCCCGTTGAGGCTCTGCTGATAGATCTCCAACGCGCGCTCCGGATGGGACTTGCCAACGGCGTCCGCCACACGATCGGAGTAGGATGCTCCGCTGTAGCGCCCGAAGCTGCGCGAGGCAGCACCCTCGGCCGCCTGCATTCTGTCGTACCAGTGCAGCACGTCATCAGTACGCTTCTCGGCGATCGCGATGTCAATCAGCACATGCAGATGTGGGCGCCCGGTGCCTGACCCGGCGGTTTCACGCGCCATCAGCGGCACGAGATACTCGGGAACGGGCAGCGGCCAATCCGCGGCAACTTCCGGCTTGCGCGCTGGCTTGCCTGCGGCCACGCGAATGGGAGGTTTCCCGTTTTCCAAATAGCCCAGCGCCGCCGCACGCACTTTTTCTTCGCAGCGGGCCTTCTTGGAGCAATCGAGGAGTTCGCGGAAGCTCTGGACGTCGGGGCTGGCGAAAAACTCGACGGCGGCATGTGCCGCTACGGTGTTCCAATCCTTGCGGGCGCGGGCCAACTCACACAGCGTCTCGGTTAGCGACGCCGCGATGCCCGGCAGTTTCTGACAGGTTTTGTCGATGCCTTCGCGCGCCCAGCGCTCGGCCTCCGAATAGCGCTGTTCGGCGATCAGGTGCCGGACGAGCCGCTCAAAGCTGCCGGTCAGGCGGGCCTCGGCTTCGAGGATCGGCAGGCACTCGCGGGCGCGGCCCGCATGCTCCAGCGCCTGCAGCAGCCAGTTGCTGATGCGGTCGCGCCGGTAGTGGTGCGTGAAGCCGTCATCCCCGGATGGCGCCGCGCGCTTGAGCCGACTGGCGAGTTCGTCAGCGACCGCCGACCAATCAGCCGGGGACCATTCCGCATCGAGGACGGCGCCGGCCGCCTCGCCGATCAGGTCGTATGGGTCTTCAAGCTCGGCATCAATGGCGAAAAGAATCCTTTGCGTCGGCGAGAGCTTTGAACAGGCCACCGCCTTGAACACCACCGGCAGGCATTCGCCCAGCGCGCTGGCGGTATCGCCTTCGTCGTCCGACGCTTCCACCTGCTGCGTCCCTCGTTTGAGCAACTCGCGCCCCAGCGACACAATTTCATCATGGCGACCCAGATCGAATAACTGTTCCAGCCGGCGCCTGAGCCGCGTGAAGTCCGGCGTTTGGCCGTCGCCTGTCCAGGAATTCCGCCAACCCGCATCGGCGGTCACGTCGCGCAGCTCACGACGGGTCCGCCGCACAAGCCGATCGATGTCGCCCTCGCTCAGTGCTATCTGCTCTTGAAACTCGTCACGCAGTTCTGGAAATCGCTCGATCAGCGCGCAGACCATCTCGGCCAGCTCCGTGGCGCTCTTGGCCTGCACGTGCTGCTGGATCAGCTTATCCCATTCAGCGCGCGTGCGACGCGTGCCTCCGCCGCGAGGCTGCGCATCGCTGTTGGAATCGTCCTCGTCCGCATCGAAATCCTCAAATGAGGCCACGGCGCGCTTGCCTGCCGACGCGCTCCAGCGCGGATCATCCGCATCCGCGGGCGGAATGCTGACGCCGTCGGACAGGGCTTGCAGGAACGCTGCCACGGTGGCGACGGCGTGCTTGCACGCGTCGGCGCCCACCGGACAGGTGCAGCGGGATCGGAGCGAACCCGACTTGCCCTCCTTGGTCGGCCGCTCCACGATGACGACGTATCGGCTGCCGCCGGTGACCGTTGCCAGCAGTCGCCCGTCTTCGCTGACGCGCAAGTCCTTGACGCGACCTTGCCGCTGGTAGGCCCGGCCGCGCGAGACGCTTCGGCTCCCGGCCCAGCGATCCAAGTCGCTCCAGGTGAGCGCTGCCCAACCCTGCATGGCTCCAGACTCGCGGGGCGAGGATTTCGTGTGTTTCGGTGCGCGGGTCATCTTCAGGCCTCCATTCCCGGCTCTCGTGCCTCCCTGGTGATCCGACGCCATCCTACAATATGAGCGGCCACGCGCGCGGACAAGCAGTCCAGCCCCCGACAACGCCCAACGGGTCCGTGACAAGATCGGCGGGCTTTCCTGCCCAGCCCCCGTGAACGGGGCTGAGGACACCCGCCCATACTGTCACGCACCCACGCCCAACTTCCGGTCGAGCTCGATGCCCGCGGCGCGCTCGCATGCGCACCGCCACAGCGCCTGGCACATTGCGGGTATCGGCTGATCCGTCGATCTCGGCGTTGGGCTACGGACACGCCGCCACGGTTGCGCCGTTGAACGCCTGCGTCGTGTTGACGCCGTTCAGAAGCTGAACGAGCCGCAGCAGGTCCTGCGTATTCACGACGGTTCCGCCCGTCTCATTGCTGCGGTTGATGTTGTAGCGCGCGCGGTTTTCCGGCAGGTTCGCCGTGCCGTCATTCATCCGCTGGACGAGGAAGAGCAAATCCTGGGTGCTCACCGCACCGTCCAGGTTCGTGTCGCCGGGCAGCACTTGATACTGAAGCTTCTGCCCTACGCTCGTGCCGGCGAACATGAACGTGGCGCACTCGCGCGCCGGAGGCGGGGCGCTGAGGCTGATCAGATAAGGTCCCGCGCCTACGCCGTACACCACGGTGACGGCTGGGCAGTCGGCCGGTCCGTTGCCGGCGATGTCGGTGCAATCGACGGCGATGTTGCCGGGTCCTGGAGTGGGCGACGGCGTACCGCTGAAGGTGATGGTAAGCGGCGCGTACGTGTATGGCCCTTCGCCGGGCGTGCCGTCGACGCCGATGCCTTGCATCGCCAGCGCAGCCGTCGTGTTCTGCAAGGCGTCGCGGAAGGGCTGCTGGCCCTGGATGTACGGGTTGTCCGCGGGGGGATTGGCCGAAACGATGTCCACCGGGACGGTGAGCACAGCGTCGCTGCTGACCGCGATCCCGCAAGCATCCAACGTCACCAGGCAGTCGTAGCGGCCGGCATCGGCGAGACCGACCGGGTTGACCGTCAGCATCGGCGTCGTCGCGCCGGAGACGTTGCCGCCAGTGACGCGCAAGGTGCCGGTTTCGCGCAGGAACTCGAGGGTGGCGTACTTTCGCGGCGCACCGCAACCCTCAAACCACATTGGTGCCCGCGCCAGGGTAGGGACGAACGTAGAAAGGATAAGTCTGGTGGTGTCGAGCGACGCATGGGGTGGCAAGAACGGACCCGCCAAAAGGATCGACTCAACCCCTCGGTGGGCTAGGGTGTCCGCCCCCCGATGAATCGCTCGCGGATGCGTGTCGCCAGAGTCTCAGCTTCGCCCAGCACCGATCGATGCACGAACAGCCCAGGTGTGGCGTCGCGCTTGATAAGGAAATGACTGACCAGCCAGACATGCTCGCTGCGGGTGACAGCATCGGCCGCACTGCACTCGCGCGCAGCGTGCAGGCGCTCGATCCAGGCCGGCGCGGCCTGCTCGATTTTGGCCAGCTTGACGTCGTCGCTGGCCTCGATGATCCCCCGATCCACAAAAAACGGCCGAACGAGAGAAGGCTTCGCACCGCGCTGCACGATGAGGTAGACGAAATCCTCTGCGTTCGCTCCGAGCCGTCCGGGAGCGGCGAGCAGCTTGCGGGCGCGCTCGATGGTCTGCTTGATCCCGGCCGCACGTTCGAATTGCAGCGCCTTGGCCGCAGATTGCATCGCCTCTTGAAGCTGTGCCAGGTGTGACTCGGGATCACCGCATGCGAAATCGGCCGAGGCGCGGATCATTTCGCGATACTGCTCCAGCGAGATCGAGCCGTTGCAGGGGGCCGGGCACTTGCCCATTTCGAAATAGGCGCACGGCACGCCGTGCGGCGTCTGCTCCAGAATGTCGTAGTAGCGGCACAGCTCGAAGGCGTCTTCGAGCATCTGGATGAATTCGGCGCACAATGCCCGCCGATCGAACGGGCCGCAGTCGATCCCCCGGCCGGTGTAGGCGATTTGCTGCGCGCTCCAGCGTGGCAGATGCTCGGCGGGATCGACGTGCGCGAACCAGACCGGCCCGAAGCCGAGTTGCTTTCGATACGCTTGCGGCAGCAGCACGCGCGCCGCGCGGAGATACTCCAGCGCGCTCTCGAAAGTCGAATACGCAGGTTTCCAGCGGATCGAACGCGTCACGCTGCGCAGGTCCGGCCGCTTGGTTCGCGGGCGAGACGGGGCAGCGGCACTCGCCGCTGGCTGTGCAGGCGGGACGCCCGCACCACAAACCTCGTTCGCCGCTGTCGGGACGCCCGCACCACAAACATCGTGCGCCGCCGCCGCGGCCGAATCAGGAGCGTCGATCGGCTGCTGCAAGCGCAGCAGCGCCGCGCGGCGCAGGTTCTGGGCGCTGAGCAGTTGAATCAGCCGATGCTCCGCGTCCAGCAGCGCGAAGACGGCCCCATGCGCCGGCAGCAGTTTGGGATCCAGCGGCGCGGGAGCGGCCGGCAACTCGACGAAATTCGCCAGCAGCGACGCGAGTTCCACTCGCGTATAATACCTCGCCTGACGGCGGAGTGTTCTGTGAAAGAGAAGTGGTACAAGGACGGCCTCAGCTTCACCTGCACGCAATGCGGCAACTGCTGCGGCGGCGACCCGGGCTACGTCTGGGCCACGGAGGAGGAACTCGCGCGCATCGCCCAATTCATCGGGCACGAAAACCCGCGGCTCGATAAGCGCTATCTCAAACGCGTCGGGGTGCGCTACAGCCTGGTCGAGAAGGAGAACGGCGACTGCATTTTTCTGAAGCGCGAGAACGGCAAGGCCGCGTGCAGCATCTATCCCGTGCGACCGCTGCAGTGCCGCACGTGGCCGTTCTGGAATGAGCTATTACGATCGCAGGGCTCCTGGAATCAGGCGTCTGAGCGCTGCCCTGGCATGAATCACGGCCAGCATTACGGCTTTGTGCGGATCGAGGAGCTGCGCGTGCAGCGCACCTGGTAGCCGGAGGGCGAGGCTTGGTAACGGGAGGGCGAGGCTCCCGCCGAGCCATCAAAGTTCAGGGTTCAGTCGTAGGAGCGGTCTCTGACCGCGATCATTTGATTCCTGTCGAGGTGCCAACAAACGAGATTCGGCGCGCGGCGCGCGATCCGGAGTTCCTCTCCGCGGTCGAATCCGTCTACGCCGATCTGGACGCCCGCATCGCCACCCGCCGGCCGTTGTGCATCAATCGGGGCGCGTGTTGCCAATTCGAGGCCTTTGGACATCGACTCTTCGTCACGCCGGTGGAACTGGCGTACTTCATAGCCAAGAGCGAAGGTCCGTTGCGCGCGCCGACAAGTGCCGCAGCGTGCCCCTACCAAGTCAGTGGACTGTGTACGATGCGCGCCGCGCGCCCGACCGGCTGCCGCATTTTTTTCTGCGATGTCGCGGCGCAGCACTGGCAACCCGACGAGACTGAGCAGACGCTCGCGCAAATCCGCGCGTTGCACAGCCGCTTCGATCTGCCCTACGCCTACGTCGAATGGATTGAGGCGCTGCGGCAGCTTTCGAGTGGCGAAGTGTAGCGTCGCCCCTTGTGGGCGGCGCGATCGACTAGCACGGGCAAGCGTTAAGGCTGCTTGCCCATGCCACCCATCACGCAAGACCGGCGAAGCGGCGCAGCATCTCGCGGGCTTCGGCATCGTCGAACTGCTGCACGGGCGACTTGAAGAGATAGGCGCTGGCTTCGATGATCGGGCCGGATAGCTTGCGATCCAGCGCAACCTTGGCGGCGCGGATGGCGTCGCACACCACCCCGGCGCTGTTGGGCGAATCCTCGACCGAGAGGCGCACCTCGACGTTCATCGGCACGCCCCCGAACTGCTCGGCCTCGATCCGCAGGAAGCAGACCTTGTTGTCGCGCAGCCACGGAATGTAATCGCTGGGCCCGATGTGCACGTTGTCGGGATCGGGCGTGTGACTGCCGGTCTGGCTGGTGACGGCCTGCGTCTTGCTCCGGCGTTTACTCTCGAGGCGCGCATGGTCGAGCATGTTCAGAAAATCGGTGTTGCCGCCGACGTTGAGCTGATACGTCCGCAGGACCGGCTGGCCGCGATCTTCGAATAGCCTGGTCAAGACACGGTGAATGATCGTAGCGCCCACCTGCGATTTGATATCGTCGCCCAGCACCGGCAGCCCGGCCTCCTTGAATCGCCCGCCATAGGCCTGTGAAACGAACACCGGCACGCAGTTCACGAACGCGCATCCGGCCTCCAGCGCGCAGTCAGCATAGAAGAAGGTGTTGCGCTCGCTGCCGACCGGCAGATAGTTCACGACGACCTGCGCGCGGGCGCGTCGCAGGATGGCGACCAGCGCCTCGCGCGCCTGGTGCTCGGTTTCATAGCGGTTGGGCCGCGGGCGAAAACGGGCCTGCTCCGGATATTGATCGTTGTGCGGGAAAATGCTGTCGATGAGATAGCCCATCTGCACCGGGCAATCCAAGTGCGGCACAGCGCGGTGAAAAACCGTCGTGCAGTTCGGGGGCGCAAAGATGGCTTCCGATAGATCGCGACCGACCTTGCGCTCGTCCACGTCGAACGCGGCCACGACCTGGATGTCGCGCACCCGGTAGCCGCTGAAATCCCGGGTGATCAGGCCGGGAATGTCCGCTTTCGGGTCGGCATAATAGAAGAGCCCCTGCACCAGCGAGCTGGCGCAGTTCCCAACCCCGAGGATTGCCGTCCTGATATTCTGCATCGACCTATCGACCTCACGTGGGGGACGATCGCGCCCAACCGTCCCGCGGTGCCCACCAGCCCCGACACCGTCGCACTTCGTGAGACGGAATCATCCGCAATGGGTGGGTCGCTGTCCAGCCTGCGCCGCTTCACGAATTCCGATTTCCGATCGCCCGTGTCTCTCTCCAGTCGCGCCAGACAATATGGGCGATCGTGAGCGGTTGACATCCTAAGTTACGGGCTGCTAGATAGTTATGCAATTGCTGCCCTCCAGCGGTCAAACGGGGGACTCCGAAATGAGATGTGCGCGCGCCGCCATAGGCCTGATTCTTTGTGTACTCGCACGAATCCCGGCGGCTTGGGCGATTCCGCCCGAGCTGGTCGAATATGTTCCTGCGGACGCCGTGGTCGCGGTGCTGACGGACGGTAGCGGCAGCCGAGAAGGCGCCGACCCCACGCCGAATCTGGCGGTGCTGCTGGCCAGCCGCATTCGTGAGATGGGCCTGATCCCGGATGGCTCCGGGGCGACCGGGCTGTTCGTCGATATCGCCGCCGCTCTTCCGGCCGTCATTCGGCATCCCTGGGCCATCACCCTGCTCGAAATTGCATCGACGCCATCCGGCGAGGGCGCTCGGCATCTAGCGGATCTCCGCGGCGGCCTGATCGTTCTGACGCGTGGCGAGAACGAGGAACTCGAACGGCAGATTCGCCGGGCGCTGGCGACTTACACCACTTCTGAATTCTCGAAGCTCAGCGAGCGACAAGTGGGCGACAGCACCGTCTATGAACTGCGCGACAGCCGCATGCCCGAATGGGCCCTGCTGTCATGGGGCCGAGTCGGCGATGCGTACGTGGTGACGCTGGGAGCGGGTTCATTCGATCGCATCGTTGCATCCCCGCGCGGCTCCGGCCACCTCGTGCGAGAATCCCTTCTCGCACGCGCCGAGTGGCTCGCACGGGCACGCCGTGAGTGCCACTCGACCGCGGCCGCCGTCGAGTGGACCGTCGATTTCGACGGGCTGCGGCGGCAGCTCGAGAACGCCGCGCCGCATACCGTTTTCGACCGGGCGCTTTCCGCGTTCGGGCTGAATGAAACCGACCGGGCACTATGGACCGTCGGAGCGCTGGGCCGCGAGATCACGTGCTACACATTGGCGCGCGTCGGAGATGCGGATCGCTTCTCGGTGGTAGCCGGCCCGGAAATCCGTAATCCGCTGCCCAGCCAGTTCATCCCGCCGGAGGCGTCCACGTTTGCGGTCTTTGATCATCGGCCCGCGACCCTGTTGCGGCGGCTGGCGGCCGGGTACCTGGCGACCTGCCGCGATGAGTGGCGCGATAAGCTCCGCGACAACTGGGAGCGTTTGCAGGGGCGCACGGGCGTTGATTTTCAACGGGACGTGCTCGACCAACTTGGCGATAGAATCGTGGTGCATACCTGGCCGCCGCATCCGCTGGGCATCGCGCTCCTGTGCACAGTCGAGTTGGAGATTGACGGCTCGGCCGAGCGGCTGCGCCGCGCGCTCGACGTGCTGCTGGGCGAATATGGACAATATCTTCAAGAAGGGCACTCCGCCGCGGCGGGCGATCCGTTCAGTATGCGGATCAAGCGTGATGAGGATGGCGTCTGGTATTTGCAAGCGGGAATCTACGGTCCGGCCCTGAAGGTCACGCAGCACTGGTTGGTGATCAGTTTCGCGCCACAGGCCGTGCGGCAGAACGCCGCATACCTGGCACGCTACGAAGCCGGAGCGAATGCGGCCTCCCAGCCCGGACGATGACCTCCCCGCAGCCGGCGCAAACGATTCCCAGCAGACACACGATTCGGATTTTTGACATTCGGCGCATGCGAAAATCACATCCCGCACGAACGAGCGGTGAAGGGATTACCAAGTGCAAGCGGGATTCCCGCACCGGCCGGCGTTCCAACCACCTGAATTCATTTGCTGAAGACCACTCGGCGCAGTTCAAGGCGTTGCGGGTCGTTGATTCTGAGCACGGCAATCGTCGCGCGCCCGGCTTGTGTGCGCCCCACGAGCACGGGGCCATGCCACGCGAAGTGGCGTCCCCATTGCTGTCGCCGAGGGTCGAAGAGTCGCACGATCTTCCCGGTCAGCGGATCTCGCCCGCTCAGGTTCGGGCCTTTGCAGAGGTTGCATCGATGGCAACTCCAGCATTGGTTGTCGTCCGCGTCCGAGCCGCCGTGCTGCCTGGCGACGATATGCTCGACGTGAAACACGGCGGCGGGCGCTGCGCCGTCCGGAAGGTGACAGTACTCACACCGCCGACCCGCCCGCGCGCGAATGAACTGGCGGAGCGTGCGACGCATCAAGCGGCTGGGGAGCGCTTGAGACAGGCGCGCGCCTTCGCCTGAAGGATGGCGATAAAGTCGATGGCGTAGACGTAGGTTTCATACTCGCGGCGCTCGCGCGCAGTCAGCCGGCCTTCGTTGCACTTGCGGGCCAGCTTGGCGATTCGGGCTTGGGCGACCGAATCAAAACGCAAGCCCGCCAGCTTGCGCGCCACCTCGGGCGTAAGAATACGTCCGAAAGGATCGAGCAGCCGGCGCAGAACGGGGGCATCCAGTGTCTCCATGACCATATTCTACTCCGCTTGGCCTTGTGGAGAAAGCACGAGGCCGGCGCTTCAAGGCACCCGGCAGTGCCAAGATAACCGCACAGTCGCTGACCACGCCGAGTGCTGATTTCGCTATCTCTGCGCTCGGAATTTACCCCCCGTGTCGCAGTCAAAGATCCGCCGTGGCCGGGCGGGGCGGGCATCCGCGGTGCGTCTTACCCGCCCGTTCTATCGCGTGGCCGATGCGCGCGAACGCGAGACCGGCGGCGCCGGTCTGGCCCTGCCGATTACCGAGCGCACCATCCGCTCCCACGCCGGCACCGTCCGCGCCGCCAACGCTCCCAACGGCGGCCTATCGGTCCAGATCGAGTTACCCGGCGCCGGTCCAGAGTTCCCCGCACTCGCCCGCTTCGGCGGACACGCTGCGACGGGACTCAGTTGAGGACTTGCGTCGTATTAACACCGTTGAGAAGCTGGGCGCGCCGTAGGACGTCGATATTGTTCAGCGCGTGGATCACGTCGCGGAGCGCTCCAAGCCATCTGATTCGGTGACGGAGAACTCCCGTTCGATCTGGGCCAGCTCCGATTGAATCTCGGGGTCATTCGACATGTGCAGCAACTGCCGCTCGAACTCGCGCGCCGCCGCGCTCTCGCGCGTCCGCAGTCGATTCGCAAGCCGCTCGATGAGCCAAAGCTGCTCGCCCAGCGTCAACTGGGCGATCCGCTGCTCGATTTCAGCCACGACCGGTGCATTCATGATCTGCTGATCATGCGCACGTGCAACCCGCGCGTAAAGCCGCC
>DASXUA010000031.1:0-8448 GCA_036505095.1 Phycisphaerae bacterium | reverse complement strand
AGCCATGCTGTCGATCGGGCATGCTTACCCGCGCAGTTCACGCGCCGCGGCGGGCGTGAAAGCATGCCACCCGAGAGCGGACCTGCGACTAACTCGAGCGGCCTCTGGCATGTCTTGCAGTGCGGGGGGACAATGCCGCCTCTCAGACGGATCTCTCTTCGCCATAGTGGAAGGGCGTGAATTCGATTTCTTGACAAGGAGAACGCAATGATGCGGACACACTGGTTGAGTCTCTGTACGGCCGCCTTGGCGGCGGGCGTCGCGAGCCGCGCGCCGGCTCAGGATGCGGCGGCCGAGGCCCAGAACAAGCTGCTGGCCAAACGCGCCGCCGAGGCCGACGCATATCGCAAGCTGGCCGAAACCATCAAGGGCGTGCAGATCAACTCCAGTACTTACGTGCGCGACTTCGTCACCGAGTCCGATGAGATTCGCGCGGACCTGGACACGTTCATTAAAGGCGTGCGGCTGGGCAAGCCCACCTACTATGAAGATGGCACCTGCGAAGTACCGGCCGAGGTCACGGTGCAGCAGCTCATCACGCAGCTCAAGGAAATTCACACGCGCCACTATCACGGCGATCGCGTGAAGGGCACCGACTTCGAGAACATCAAGCAGTTCTACAAGAAGGACATCATCCAGGTTGTCGGCAATGGCGCGCCGCGCCCAGATCTGCCGCCTGACCTGCCCGAAGGGGTCGAGAGCGTCATCGAGCAAGTGGCCATCAGCACGGAGCGACCGGTCACGGTGCCACCCATCTGGAAAGAAGTTTCGGCTCAGGACAAGCTCATGGCCCGCCAGGCTGCCCGCCTGGATGCCCAGCGTAAGCTGCTGGAGCGCATCATGGGCCTGCGCATCAATTCCAACACGCTGGTGCGCGATTTTGTGACTCAGAACGACGAGATTCGCACCGAAGCCAACGGCATCGTCGTCGGATCGCACGAGAAGGGCCAGCCCTACTTCCACTTTGACGAGTTGATCGTAGACGTCACGATGGAAGTTCCCGTCGAGAGCGTCATCACCACGATCAAGGAGCTGCACACGCGGCACTACAAGGGCGATAGCGTCAAGGCCACCGACATCGAGAGCATCAAGCAGACGGTCAAGTCGCAGACTTTCGAGGCCACCGGATCGGGAGTGCCCAAGCCGCAGGTGGTCGAGCGCGTCTCGAAAGCGACTGGCATCGCGATGCCCGACTGGTCGACCAGGGCCATCAGCGCCACCGGCGAGTGCACCGACCCGGCCATCAATACTCCGCAGGGCAAGCTCAAGGCGGCGCGCTGCGCCGAGCTGGACGCCAAGCGCAAGCTGGCCGAGCAGATCGACGGCCTGCTGATCGAATCGCACACGACCGTCAAGGATTTCATCACGCAGCGCGACGAAATCCACGCGCAGATGCAATCGATCCTGGTCGGCGCGGTGATCGAGAACACCGACTTCGGTGGCGACACCGCGCGCGTGACCGTCAGCATTCCCGGCGCCGATGTCTGGGAGGTCGTCCACGCCGAGTGGAAGGTCGTCAAGCGCCGCAAGTAGCACCGGGGCACAGGGTGGCATGGGCAAGCGGCCTTTTGCTTGCCCGTGCGGACGGTCCACGGTCAAGCGGTGAGGCTGCTTGACCGTGCCACCCAGAATGAGATTCACCCGGCGGAAGCACCGGCATCCTGCCGGCGCAAATGCGAATAGCGTACAACGAACGGAGTTGAACGATGCTCAAGAAGCTGTTTTCGATATGCGTGCCGCTGATCCCGATGCTCGCGTTGCTGGCGCAGACGGCCGGCTGCGGTGACGACGTTCACAAGACCAGCAAGATCGAGCAGACGCACGAGAGCGCGCCGCAGATGGTCTCGCCCGGCGAAGAAGTCGTCGAATAGTTGTGGTGCCGGATCTCGCCTCCCCGGCACGGCGGCGGGCGGCTACACTCGCCACGTTTAGCCGCAGAGCCGAAGGCCCGCGCTGCGCCAGGCGATGAGCGCCCGCCATCGCGGCGATGGCGCGCGGGGTGATGCGTGATGAGTTGAGCGGGATCACGGGGCGGGTACGGCAGCCGCAGCGCATTCCGCAGTTTACCCGCCGCCGCGGGGGATCGCGGCTAAACGTCGCGCTGCCATTCACACTCGCCCGCCGCGCGCCACAGCTCGAGCCACTCGCCCACCGCGATCGTCTCGGGCCGGCGCTGCAGATCGACCAGTGCGCCCAGCGCCGCGCAGGTCGAATCGCCGAGCGTCCGCGTCAGTGCGTAACGCAGCGTCTTGCGTCGATGCCCGAAGCACGCCCGGACGAACTCGATAAAGCGCGCCAGCCGCGCCAAGTCGCCGAATGGATTGCCGGTCCGATCGATGCGCAGCATCGCCGAAGCCACCTGCGGTCGCGGCCAGAACGCGCTGGGCGGCACCGTCGCGACCCGGCGGATCGTGCATGTGGCCTGCAGGGCGACGCTGATCGGCCCGTATTCTCCCGACCCCGGCGCGGCCGCCATTCGCTCGGCCACCTCCTGCTGCACGGTGAAACACATCCGTTCCACCTGCAGCGATCGCTGGTGCGAGAATCCTTTCTCGCACCCACCCTCGCGGGAATCCCTTCCCGCGGATGTGCTCCCCTCCAGCGGCAGATTCCACGTAAGCAGATTCATCACCAGCGGCGTCGCCACGTTATAAGGCAGGTTCGCCACTAATTTGTACGCGCCGGCTGCGTCCGGACGATGCCGCACCAGCGCAGCGCCGACGGTGGCCGCAATTTGGTGTTTGCTGTGCAGCGCGTCGGCCTGAATCAGGGTGATGTTCGGCCGCCCGGCGTAGCGAACTTGCAGCAATCCGAACAGTACCGGATCGATCTCGACGGCCACGACATGTCTGCCCGCCTCGACCAGCAGATCGGTCAGTCCGCCGGTGCCCGCCCCCACCTCCAGCACCGCATCGCTTACCGTAACTTCCGCCGACTCGAACAGTCGGCGCATGAGATTGCCGTCAACCAGAAAATGCTGTCCCCAGCGTTTCCGCGGCCGCACTCCGGCCGATCCCAGCAGTGCCCGGATTTCCGTCTGTGTCTGCACGTGCATGCGGTGCGGCGCTCACGCCTCGGTCGTCCACGGCGTATCGTTCCAGGGCATTCCTTCCAGGTACTCGCGCAGCGCGCCGGCCGTTTTGAACTTGCGCGTGATCAATGAGCGTTTCAGCCCGCAGCAGATCGTCTTGATTTCTTCGCGCTGATACGCGTACCACTTGCGCCCGCCAACCAACTGGTATAGCAGGTGGACCAGATCGATCACGTCCTCGCGGATGTTGGCCGGGCTCGGCGCGCCCCAATGGAACATGTCGATCAGCCTCACCTCGAAGCCGATACCGCGCCGCTTGATGATGATGTTATGCGGATGCAGGTCGCCGTGGTATTCGTTGGCCTTGTGGATGCCCTCCATCCCCGAGGCCAGCGCATACAGCACGTGCAGCGCTTCGAAGGGCGCCAACCGTTTCCCCGGCTGGCGCGCGAGAAACGCGCTCATCTGCTCGCCCTCGACGAACTCACTGACCAAAAAATGAATCGTGCGCCCGCGATACTCGATCGCCTCGGCCGTGTGATACTGAATCACGATCGGGCAATGCCGCAGCTTGTCGAGCTTGCGGGCATAGAAATGCAGCGCGCGATTGTGCACGTTGCGATGCGGGAAGAAGAACTTCGCGGCGCGCTCGATCCCGGTCTGATCTTCGATCAGCTTGTACACCTCGCCCTGCCAGCCGCCGCCCATACGCTGCTGCACGACGTATTTGCCGGCCACGCGCTTGCCCGGTGGAAAATGAAACGAGGTGATGCGGCGGGATCGGCGGGTTGCGGCGGCCATGGCTCCGATCTTACACGAATGGCCGCAGGTTAGCCTTCCGTTCGGGAGCAGGCCACCGGCAGAGGGCGCCGCCCGGCGGCGGTCTGGGATGGGGGTGCGTCAGGGTGTCGTGTCACCGACCAGCGCCGCCGCGTTCGCCGGGTCCAAAAGCTGAGCGATAAAGGCCTTGGAGCCATTGACCAGCGATACGTGCAACCGCGCCCCACAGGGCATCCCCACGTACAAAAGGCCGCTGGCGGCGATCAGAATCAGCCACAGGCGGGCCTTCAAAATGCGTGCTGTCATATCCGGCGCTCCATACGAACCTTGGCCGCGGCTAGGGATTACGCTGCTGCTCCTCGAGGAAGCGGCGGGCGTTGTTGAACGTGTCAATCTGGTGCTGCGACGGCTGACTGGAGGCCGACAACACGTAGGAACGCGCCTCGACCCCACCCACGGTGCCCGCCTGAGTGTTGGCTTGGAAGATGATCGTGTCGCCGCAGGTAAAGTTGCCCACGCGCGCGTCCAGCGGGTTGACATTTCCCGGGATACCGAAGCCCGCAATACCGCCGGCAACCGCCCCGATGAACAAGGCCGGTTCGGTGGTCGGGTTGTTGAGGTTTTCGCCCAGCCCGACGCGCGTCACGGGACAATCGAACAGGACGCCCTGCTCGTTGGACTTGCCCACCGGGAAGGTGATCAAGCGCTGCGTCTCGCGCGTCGTCTGCGTGACGATGTTGTTCCCCTGCGATGCCTGCACCTCGCGCTCCACCGTGACCACGAACTCGATCGGGTCGGCGGTGTTATTCACCACGCGCACCAGGATAAAACCGGAGGGCGACCCCGGCGCCAGCGGCACGATGCCGCCGCTGGTGAAATTCACAAAGGACGAGTTCAGCAGGCGTGCCCGCGAATTGCATCCGACCAGCGGAAGCAGCGTCGCCGCCAGGACCAGCATTTTTTGATGGGTTGCCGCGCTCACGAATCGATCTCCTTCAGCGAATCGACATTCGGAACTGGAAGCGTCCCGGATTCGTCGCCGCCCCCTGAATATCGGTCGTCACGTAGCCGGGATTGTTGACGCCGTTTTCATCACTGACGAACGTGACCCGCAAGGTGCCCGACATGATCATCCCCACCACCGACCCGCACGTCAGTCCGGTGGCGACCGGCGGCACATCGCGGATTCCGAAGTTCCGCTGCAGGACCACGGCCCCGTCGGCGTTCAGCACATCCACCAGCAGCGGCCGGAACTGCGGCGCCATGGTGCCGGCCAGAATCGGCTGCGCCGGGTTCTGCGGCGTCGCCGGGGTGATCATGATGATCTTCAGGAACACCGGCACGAACACCTCAACCGGATCGAGCACCTCCACCCGCGCCACATCGCACAGCACCACCGCGTTGGTCTTGGTGTTCTGCGTCAGGTCCGGCGGCAGGGCACCGGCAAACATGGGTCCGTTACCCGTGTCCACGCGGTTTTGGAAGATGTTGGACCCGTCGACAAACTCCAGATCGAGAAACGAGTTATCCACGAACGTCACGCGCGTCGTGAAACGCACGCGTGGCCGCAAGGTGGTCAGATCGCCCAGGTCGACGCCCTGACTGCTCAAGTAGGTGACCAGCGCGGGATCGAAAACCGTATTGTTGGCCAGCAGGATGGCTACGTGCCCGGGCGGATTCTCGATGGGCAGCGCCGGGATGGAGCCTTCGGGCGCGAACAGCTCGACGAAGGACGGATTCAACGCCGAGCAGGAGAGCATTCCGCACACGACCGAGAGGGCCAGGCTCCCGCCGAGCAGCAAGCCCGCGCTCCGCTTCGTCCACCATCGCTGCATCTTGTGCATGGGAAACCTTTCGTCCTGCCCTCTACCGCGGGTTCCCGAGGTAAGGGGACTCGAAGCCGCATCTGGACCGGTTGCGCCGCTCCGGTCCGCGAACCGTACAAGCCTATCGCGCCCCCAGGTGCCCGGTCAAGACGATGCGGGAAGGGTTCAGGGCCCAGGAATCATGGTTCAGGGTGGCGTCCACTCTTGTGGACGGCGCGGCGGGGGTTTCGCGCGCGGAAACTTGATTCGGTTAATCCAGTTGCGGCCGTTAGAATGGGCAAATAACCTCTGCGGGCGTACCCATTTGTAAACGCCGGTCCATTTTCTGCGCGGTTTACAGTTAGTCTCAGGGAGAACGCTCATGCCGGACCCAATCTGTGACTCTCCGGAAACAGGCGACCTGCTGCGACAGGCGCGCAGCGGCGATCCGGCCGCCGTCGGGTTACTCCTTGCCCGGCACCGGTCGTATCTGCGTCGGATGGTTCAGCTTCGGATGGATCCGAGAATCCGCGGGCGAGTCGATGCGTCCGATGTCGTCCAGGAGGCACAGATCGAGGCGCTGCGCCGGCTGCGCGAGTACCTGGCACAGGCGGCGCTGCCCTTCAGGCTGTGGCTGCGGCAGATTGCCTACGACCGCTTGCTCATGTTTCAGCGCCGGGATGCGAGGGCCGCTCGTCGAACGGTCACACGCGAGGTGGCCTTTCCCGAGGAGCCTTCGCGCCAACTCGCCCAGCGCCTCTTGAGCGCGGAAAGCAGTCCGAGCATTCACATGGCACGTGAGGAGCTTTCCCGCCGGATTAGCGATGCATTGCTGCAACTGTCCGAGGATGACCGCGAAATCGTACTGCTGCGGAACTTCGAAGAGCTTTCCAATTCCGAAGCTGCCCAGGTCCTGCAGATCGAGCCGGCCACGGCCAGCAAGCGCTACGGACGAGCGCTGTTGCGGCTGCGCGCGGCGCTTTTGGCCGACGGCGCCGGGGAGGTCCAGCCATGACCGACGCGCGCACAGCAGCCAGCGCCTCCGAGTCAGTGTGCGCATCGGCGGAGACGCTGCTGGGTCGAGCGGCCGATGAATACACGCAGCGCCTACAGCGCGGCGAGCGGCCCGACATCGAAGAATACGTACAGAACTACCCGCAGATCGCCGCGGTGATTCGGCAGGTCTTTCCCGCGTTGCAGACCATTCATTCCGATGCTGGCCATGCAACGGCCGGGCTGGACGCCGCTGAGCTGCCGCAACATGCCGGCGTGCTCGGAGATTTCCGCATCATCCGCGAGATCGGCCGGGGCGGGATGGGGATCGTGTACGAGGCCGAGCAGGTCTCGCTCGGGCGGCGCGTGGCGCTGAAGGTGCTGCCGTTCGCGGCCGTGCTGGATTCCAAGCAACTGCAGCGCTTCAAGAACGAAGCCCAGGCCGCGGCCCAACTGCACCACACCAACATCGTGCCGGTACACGCGGTAGGCTGCGAACGCGGCGTGCACTATTACGCCATGCAATACATCGAGGGCCGGAACCTGGCCGACGTCATCCGCGAGCTGCGCCGGCTCGCTCTCCCTCTCCCTTCAAGGGAGAGGGCCGGGGTGAGGGTCCAGCCGCCCGCAACTGACGTAGCGCCGGCTTCCAGCCGGCTTGTGGTGCAGGCTTCCAGCCTGCCGAGCAGCCCAGCGCAAAGCCGCGCTGATTCGGTCGCGCCTTCGTTCCTGCAGCCGATTCCGGCAGCACAGTTGTGGGGCGAACGCTTACCTCAAGATTCCAGCCTGCCAACTAGCCGGCAAGATGTCGGCGCTACGGGCCGGCAGGATGCCAGCGGCACGTGCCGGCAAGATGCCGGCGCTACGGTCGGCAGCAGCGGCGCGGTCGGACTGCCGGGCAGCGGCCACTCGACGAAGGATCGGGCGTTCTTTCGCGCCGTCGCGCAGCTCGGCGTGCAGGCAGCCGAGGCGCTGGAACACGCGCATGAGCTGGGCGTGATCCACCGCGACATCAAGCCCTCGAACCTGCTGCTGGACCTGCGCGGCAACCTGTGGATCACCGACTTCGGACTGGCTCAAGTGCAGAGCGATCCCGGCCTGACTCTGACGGGCGATGTGCTGGGGACGCTGCGCTACATGAGCCCCGAGCAGGCTCTGGTGCCCGAGCGCCGCGGCACGCCGCTGGATCATCGCACCGACATCTATTCGCTGGGCATCACGCTGTACGAACTGCTCGCGCTGCAGCCGGCTTTTCCGGGCCGCGACCGCAAGGAGTTGCTGCGCCAGATTGCCTTCGACGAGCCGCGCCCGCTGCGGCGCGTCAACCGCGCGATCCCGATCGAGCTGGAAACCATCGTTACCAAGGCGATCGCCAAGGAGCCGCCCGAGCGCTACGCGCGCGTGTGTGAACTCGGCGACGACCTGCGGCGGTTCCTGGACGATAAGCCGCTCCGCGCCCGTCGGCCAACGGCGCTGGATCGCGCACGCAAGTGGTCCAGACGGCACAAATCGGTTGTAGGCGCGGCGCTCGCGGTCATGCTGCTGGCGATTGCGGGCCTTTCGCTCGGCACGCTGCTGCTGTGGCAGGAACAGCGGCGCACGAAAAACGCCCTCGAAGAAACGACCCAGCATGCGACGAAAGCTCGACAGGAAGCTGCCAAAGCCGAGGCGGTCAGTAACTTCCTGCAGGACATGCTCGCAGCCGTGGATCCGGCCGAGGCCCAGGGCAATGGTGAGGTCACCGTTCGCGAAGTGCTCGACCAGGCCGCTAAGCAGATTGAGTCGGGCGGATTCGCCGAGCAACCGCAGGTCGAGGCTTCCGTGCGGGCCACGATCGGC
>DASXUA010000030.1:0-4962 GCA_036505095.1 Phycisphaerae bacterium | reverse complement strand
CGCGCCATCCAGTTCACTCAGATGCCGTGGGTGGCATGGCTTCACGGCTTCAGCCGGGTAGCCATGCCGCATGCTTACCCGCGCAGTTTACCCGCCGCGGCGGGCGTGAAAGCATGCCACCCGCGATCACTTCCGTTCGTGGCCGCTACCAACGGCCGATGCGCCAGCTTTGCCTTCGACTTCCCAGGGCGGCGGCGGGCGCTGCACGTCTCCGAAGGACTCCATGGTGACCGGCTCGGGCAGCGCCAGCACGGTCTTGTCAGAACCCAGAAGCTGGAACTCCATCGTCAGAGTAACGGCCGCGCGGCCCACGTGTACCGGCCACGGCTTCGTTCGATAGCGCACGCCGCCGCTGGAATCGCGCACGGCTTCGCACTGCGTGCCCAGGAACCAGAAGAACGCCGAGTCCTTCTGCTCATTCACCAGCGTCTGATCGCCGAACTTAATGAAGAATCGGCCCTCCGGTTGCCACGAATAGATAACTTCCCTGGAGGCACCGGGATCGATGAACTTCTCGTCGCTGTGCGTCACATTGAGCCGATCCTGCTCGTCTTGCAGGCTGGGGCAATGGAACTCTACACGCAAATCCTTCAGCAATTCCTTGCGGGTGCCGGCGTCGGCGACATCGCAGCGGATGCGGATTTGAAAGCTCTCGCGCTCGAGGAACTGCGACCAGGCCGACGCCTGGGCGAAGAAACGGTCTCGGATCTTCGGGCGCGGGCCGAGCTTTTCGGCGCAGGGCCCCAGCGCTGCCAGGCCGCTGAGCACTTCGCGAATCCGGCCCAGCGGCTCCTTCGGCTGACCACCCGCAAATGGGAATGCGTTCGCCAGCGGCTTGCGCAGGCGCTGCGCTTTGTCGTTCACTTCGGCATTCAACAGCGCTTCGGCCAGATCCAGCACCCATTGGAGCTGCGCGGCCACGTAGTCGGCCTGCGCCTCGTCGCCTAACGCACGGTCGAGGCGCGGCATCGACTCGGGCAGCGCGGCGCAGTCGCGCTCGTCCAGTTGCTCGCGCGGCGAAGCGATTGCCTGCGCGGCGTCATGCCAAGCCGTCTGCCCCGCCTGAAGGTCCGCCAAGGGACGTCCTTCCGCCCGCGCCTGGTACCAGCGCGCGAAGGGTTTGTTGCTTTCGGTCGGCTTGATATCGCGCAGCAGCGCGGCCAGTTCTGCGGCGGCCGGCGAATCGGCTTTGCCCTCCAACAGTACAAGTATCTGCTCCCTTAGGAGTTCTTGCTGCTGCACGTACGCCTCCCACAATGCATCCAGCCATTCGGTGGGATTACGCGGATTGTCGCCGACGATCGCGGGTCGGAACTGACCCCAGCGCCAGTTTTTCGCGTTATTCCACAGTTTTGCCAAATCGGGGAGCTTGTAGGCGTTGTATTGCCGCGCCCAGTCGTCGATGTATTTCTGGACATAAGCGGCCATGGAGCGCTTCAGCGCGGCTTTGACCGGTTCCACGTCGATTTGCGCATCGCTCTTATTCAGGCCCTCGATCGCGTTGACGAGTGCCGTCTTCTGCTTGGCTACGTGCAGGAGAAAGACACGGGTGCTGCCGGCGGGCAGGCCGGAATCTAAGCGCGTCGCGGGGACTTGCGGGTCGGGCGCGTCCGCGCCTTTGACAAAGCGGCTCAGCGGAGGCACGTCGCCGGAGGCACCTGCGGAGAGTGCGTCCTGAATGCTCTTGAGCGTCTCGATCCGTGCCTGCTGCTGCCGGCGGCCGCTGACCGCTTTGCACGCGGCCATCAACTCGTCGGGAGACCAGCTCGGGCCCAGCGCTGCGAATTCGCAGGAGGTCGCCGCGCCCGGATTGCCGCCCGCCAGCGCGCCGATGCTCTCGGTCCATAGCGCCAGTCGATCGGTGTTTTCGGCCGACGCGGTCTGGCGCGGGTGAATCAATCCATGGAGCATGTCGAGAGCCGACATCACCTGCCGGGCCTCATCGCTCAAACTCAGCGGCACCGCGCCGGCATTGAACATGAAGGCGTAGGTCCCGAACTGATTCAGGTTTGGACTGGTCCGGGCCTGCACCAATTGCGCGAATTCGGCCGACTGGTTCTGCACCGATGTGGCGAGCTCAGCCCGTCCGGCCATGTTCGGGGCCGCGTTGATGATGGCTTGCACATCCTGCCAGAAGTGCTCGATCTGATGCGCGAAGGCCTCGAACTCCGGGTTGGCGCGCCGCGGCGCGCCGGGATCGGTTGTGGGCAGTTTGCGCAGGGCTTCGTTGACCGGCGCGAACAGGCTCTTGCCGCATTCGGCCGCGAGTTCGCTCCCCTGCGGCGCGCGGCAGGCCCGGTCCCAGGCGGCGATCGCCTCGGCCGCGGCCGACTCGCTGCTGGCGTCCGCGAATTTCTTGCCGGCCGCCAGGATTTCGCGGTAGCGATTGAGCGCCTCGCCGGCACGGACCGCCACCTCGCTCCACGGGTCGTCGCCGCGCGCCAGCAGCTCGTCGATATGCATCTGCGCGAATCCCCGCACGCGCTGCAGCGCCTTCCCGATCACCGGCGCCGGCGCATTCGGCGCGCGTGAGCCCGGCGCGGCCAGCGCCATGGACCACGCCCGAAACGCCGGCCGCGCGTCGCCGTTATGCTCGAACGCCCGCAGATGCCGGAGGAAAATCTCGTCGCCGCGCTCCGACGGCTCAAGAATAGCCAACATGTCCCTGAACGACGGCTCCAGCGCGATCTGCCGGCTCGAGCACTTTAGATAGGCCAGCAGCGCGTCGCAGAATTCCTTAAAGGATTTCTCGTTCGCGAACGGCAGCGATTCATCGGATAGGGCGGCCTCAATCAAGCGAACCTTCGATACCAGCAACGTGCTGCCGAACAATTCGCGGCGGATGCTGGTCAGATCGTTCACCATCCGGCTGGGATCATCGAAGAGCAGCACGGTAGCCAGCCAGCCACCCTCCAGCACGTGCTCATCGGTGGCCAACTCGTCCAGAAGATTAGAGGC
Source organism: Phycisphaerae bacterium (assembly GCA_036505095.1). GTDB lineage: Bacteria > Planctomycetota > Phycisphaerae > UBA1845 > UBA1845 > DASXUA01. The sequence goes on along the minus strand of DASXUA010000030.1, from coordinate 2,004 downwards.
CTCGCGCCGCTTGGTATCCGTAAGGGCGACGCCGGTATCCGCACTCCCGCTGCGTTGTTCCCGCACCTGCGCGATGAAGTCGGCGGCGCGGCGCGCGTCCTTGTTGGGTTTGTGCACGCGCTCGCCCAGCAGCACGAACCCTAGTCCGAAGGCCAGCAGCATCAGCGCCAGCGCCGGCAGCATCACCTGGTACGCAAATCGCCGCAGCAGGCGCGAGCGCCGAATCTGCTTGGCCGAGCGGAACACCAGCCCCTGCTCTGCGGCAACTTTCCGCGTGTAAAAATCGTAAATGAAGTAGGCGCGCGATTGCGGAAACAGGTCCTTGAGGTCGCGCAGGTCCTCGCGGGCTAGCCGGCTGCCGAGCAGCTCCAGGATCGGCTTGCCCTCCTGCAAGGCGCTGGTGAAGTAGAAGCCGCGGAAGAACAGCGGCTCGGCGAAGACATTGCGACTGAAAACGATATCGACGTAGTCTTGCAAGCGATCCTGCAGGGCCTGGAAGGCCTCCGGGAAGGTAAAAACCCACGCCTGCTCATCCACCGAGCGGTTGGGCTGATCGCGGCGCGCATGGACCTCGGCACCATCGCGGCGCGCCGCGACACTTACCCCGCCGCCCGTCGCCACTCCGCCGCTTACGAGGAACCGGACGCGCAGCTCTTCCAGGCGCCGCCGCATGTCGCCGAAATGCCGCGCGAAGTCCTGCGGATCGTAGCCGGTCTCGAAGGCCCCCGGCCGCGACCAGCCAAAAATCTGGTTGCGCTGCAGCGCGTCGCAGGTATCGAAGAACTCGGTGAAGCCTGCCACCAGATCCATCTTGGTGATCAGCAGATATACCGGGAAGCGTACGCCCAAGACGGCCTGCATCTGCCGCAGCCGGTCGCGAAGGATGGTGGCGGCCTGTGTGCGCTGCTCGTGCGAGTCCTTCATTAGCTTGTCGGCCGGCAGTCCCACAATCACGCCGTTGATCGGGCAGCGCCGCCGGTTGCGCAGCGTACGCAGGAACTCTTCCCATTCCTTCTTGTCGGTGGTGCCTTCCTGCTCGAACACCAGCCGTCCGGCCGTGTCGAGAATCACGGCGTCATTGGTGAACCACCAGTTGTAGTTGCGCGTCCCGCCGAAGCCCGGCAATTCCTCCTTGCCCAGCGGAAAATCCATGCCGCTGTTGACCAGCGTCATGGTCTTGCCACCGGCCGGCTCGCCGATGATCACATACCACGGCAGGTCGTACAGGCTTTTGCCCGATGCGCGGAGCTGCTCGATGCCGCGCAGCCACTTGCGTTTGTATTCGCGCTCGCGCTCCGCCTCTTCGCGGCGCGTCGGACCGGCCGTCGTCAGTTCCAGTTCGCGCCGGAAGCGCCGCTGCCGCCGGACATGCAGCAGCCAGCCAACCCCCAGCACCAGCGCCAGCCCCGCGCCGATCGCGGCCACCTTCGGCAGCGTGCGCCAGAGCTGCTCCTTCAGATTGCCGGCCGGGACCTGAGAAATCACCCAACTGCCCGTCAGAATGAGCAGCAACGCCAGCAGCATGCGCAGCTCGACGGGCAGAGAACGCAACCATCGAAATCGGTCACTCATGGGTGGTGCACATCTCGCAGATCCGCCGTGGCGGGCGCGTCGCGGGTGACGAATCCGGCAAAGTCGCTGCCAGCCTTGCGGGCCGCCTCACTCAGGTCGCCACCCAGACGGCTCCACAGGTGGGCGCGCATCACAAAAAACGTAATCACGCAGGCCACCAGAATCGCGATCACGACGCCCATCCGCATCAGCGGCTCATAGGTCGGCGGCATGACGATCGTATGCCGGTACGCGTCGGGAAACAGTTCCTTCGCCTGGGTGCGTGCCGCCGCGGGTAGTTTGGTAAAAATCTGGTGCGCCTCGCGCGTCAGCTCATGCGGCCGACCGGCGTAGCGCCCTTCGAACCCAAATTGCAGGCAAGTCAAGTAAACCGTAAGCAACTCCTCAGCCAGCTTGGCGCCGATGGGCTCGTGCTCGCCGGCCTCCCAGGCG
>DASXUA010000029.1:0-7757 GCA_036505095.1 Phycisphaerae bacterium | reverse complement strand
CCTTCATTCCTTCCTTCTGGTCATTGGTGGCGAACAGCATGTAAAAGAGTTTGCGTTCGTATTCCAGTCCCTCCGACAGCGGTGTTTCAAAGGCCTTCAGGACGGCCTCTTTGGCCAGGCGCAGCGCCAATGGCGGGCGCTTGGCGATCTCCTCCGCCAACTTCAAGGCTTCGGCCAAAAACTGCTCCTGGGGATATACGCGGGCAACCAGCCCCACGGCGCGGGCCTCATACGCGTCAATAAAGCGGCCATTCAGCACCATTTCCATGGCCAGCGATTTTCCGACGCAGCGCGTCAACCGCTGCGTGCCTCCCGCGCCCGGAATAATTCCGATATTGATTTCCGGCTGGCCGAATTTCGCTGTCTCGGAGGCCACTAGAATATCACACAACATGGCCAGTTCGCACCCGCCGCCCAGGGCATAGCCGGCCACCGCGCCGACGATCGGTTTGGAGATGCGCTTGATGCGCTCCCAGCGTGCGAACTGGTTGCGGTGGTACATCTCGAATACCGTGGCCTCCATCATGTCGCCGATGTCCGCGCCGGCCGCCCATACTTTCTCGCCGCCCGTCAACACGATCACCCGGATCTGCGGATCGTTGTCGCAGGCCTCCAGCGCCGCGACGAGCTGCTGCATCGTCTCCAGCGACAGCGCGTTGAGCACGTCGGGGCGGTTGAGCGTGACGACGCCCACGTGGTCTTCGCTGCGCGTCAGGACGAGATCGCTCATGGCCGAATTCGTTCCCACCTTCCATCCACCCGCCGGGCGGGTCGCCAACGGTTGGTATTGTCGCCGCGGTCGCGCGGTTTTCAACGCCTAAATCGAGTTCCGCTGCATCCGCCGCTTGGGCAGGCGAGCGGCGAGCCTCGGCGCGGCGGGAGCCTCGCCCTCCTGAGCGCGGCGGCAGTCCCGGCGCGCGGGAATCGTTCGCGCCTATAGTCTTAGAGCATGCACCCGGTATGAGTCGGGTGCCGGAGATCGCCATGCCCATGACCTTACAGCCCGTTTCGGATTTTCGCCCCCTCGCCCAGGCAGCCAGACCGGACGAGAGCCTGCTCGACGAATACTCGCGGGTGGTTACGTCCGTGGCCGAGCAGATCGGCCCGGCGGTCGTTAATCTGGAGGTTCGTCAGGCAATACGAGGCCCGGCGGGCGACCTCCGCCGCCCGGCGGAGGCCGTCGGTCACGGATCGGGCTTCATTTTCACGCCCGACGGCTTCATACTGACTAACAGCCACGTCGTCCATGGCGCCACCCGGATCGAAGCCATGCTGCCCGACGGCCGGCAAGTGTCCGCCCGGCTCATCGGCGATGATCCCGACACTGACCTGGCCGTCATCCGCATCGATCCGGGGATTCCGGGCCAGCTCATATCCGCGCCGTTGGGGGAATCGCACTCGTTACGGCCGGGCCATTTGGTCATCGCGATCGGCAATCCGTATGGATTTCAGTCCACCGTGACGGCCGGCGTGGTCAGCGCCCTGGGCCGCTCATTCCGCGCTCGGACCGGCCGATTGATCGACAACGTGATCCAGACCGACGCCGCTCTGAACCCCGGCAGTTCGGGCGGACCGCTCGTGAACTCGCGCGGGTTGGTCGTCGGGGTCAACACCGCCATCATCGCTCCGGCCCAGGGGTTATGCTTCGCCATTCCCATCGATACCGCCGTTTTCGTGGTAGGCCGGCTGATTAAAGATGGGCGAATCGTTCGCGGGCACCTGGGCATCGGCGGGCAGAACATCGTCATTCCGCGGCGGATTGCGCGCTACCACGACTTACTCCACGAAAGCGGTGTTTTGGTCATCTCGGTCGAGCCGGGCAGTCCGGCGCAGCGCGCCGGATTGGCGGAAGGGGACCTGATCGTCGGATTCGCAGGCGCCCCGGTGGGCGACATCGACGATTTGCACCGGCTACTTACCGAGGTGCCGATCGGGGTCAAGGCGCCGCTGACGATGGTGCGCCGGGCGGAAAAGCTCGTCGTTCCGATTGTGCCGCAGGAGCGCGGCACCGCAGGTGCCTAAAGCTAAGGGTGGCGGGCAGTTTCAGCCCGCGGCCCGGCGCAATAGGCGCTCGGATCGATGAACCAGCTCACCAGATCCTCGAGATACGGCTCCCGGTCGGGATCGAACTCCAGCGTGTGGCGGGAGTGCTGATAGGTCGTCAGCGCGCGACTCGGCCAGCGCAAGTCGCGCACGAACTGGCGGGTGCGTTCGTTGTCGATGATGCGCTCGTCGCCGGCCAGCATCAGGTGTAGCGGGATAGCCGGGGCCTCACCCAGCGCCTGGGCGGTCTTGTCCATACGCCGTGAAGCCAGGTAAAAACCGGCCGTCGCCTGATGAAGTTGCAACGGGTCCACCTCCAGGAAACGTGTCCGCTCGGGGATCGACGTGAACAACGCCGGATCATTGAGGGGTATGTCGAAGCTGGCCGTGCGATTGCTGACCATCGCCAGTCCAATCCGGAACTTCTCCGTATTCGAGACGCCCACGAGCGGAAATAGCCCGGGTGTCACCAGCACGAGGCTGGCGATGCGCGCCGGCTCCGTCACGTGCACCGCCGCCACCAACTTGCCGCCCCAGCTTATCCCGATCAGGTGCGCCCGGCGCAGACCGCTGCGGCGCAATAGCTCATCCAGACAAGCCAGCGTATCATTGATGAGTTGCTCGGCCGATTCGGCGTGACCGCGCTCCTGGGAATTCTGGCCCGAACCGCGCCGGTCAGGCTGCAACACCGCCAACCCGGCCTCGCGCAGCCGCCTGGCGGACGCTTCATACCAGCCGCAGTGCGATTGAATTCCATGCAGGTAGAGAACGGCGCCGCGCGTGCCGCCCGCCGGACGCCAATAGCGCGCGTAGGCTTCGTATCCGTCCGGCAGGCGGATTCGGCATGGCTCGAATTCGCTCACGCTCTCATGGTAACGCCTGATACGCTGCGCACTCTACATCCCGCGTGCGACCGTGAACGCGCACGGGCTCGACGTCGGATCGCCGACGCATTCGCGCGATCCGCTGCCGGAGCTGATGTTCGCCGGATCAAGCTGACCGGTCAGCATAGAGCCGCAGATGACCGCGCCGCCGCCGCCGCCGGGATTGAAATTGCATAGAACCGCCAATTGAAACGAGCCGTCCGCCTGCACCGTGCCGTCGCCGGAGACGCAGTTGACGCTGGTGGTCATCATGAGCCGGCCAGTGGCATCGACGTCGGCATCAAACGCGCCGCAGTCGCCCATGAACGACCAACTCCCGCGGAACTGCTCCGGGATCGTCGCACCGCCGGAATTGACGTTCGCGTTCTGGTTGCCGGCGACTGTGTTGGCATTCGGATTGGCATTCACGTTCGAATTCACATTCGCATTCGCCGGGGGGGCATTGACATTGCCGCCGCCGCCGCCGCCACCGCCCGAACCGGTGCCGCAGCGCACACCGGCCATTGCCACGCCGATTCCAATCGCGATGGGTACCACGCCACGGATGAGCACTCGCATTTTCAGATTCTCACGCTTCACGGATTTCTCCTCACGCCGCGGCGGTCCCGGGGCCGGGATCGGCCGCAACGGATCATGGTTGTCCCGGCGCGCCGGAATCCGGCGGACGCCAGTCCTGTTCCGGCGATATTATCATCCGGGCAGGCGTGTCAGGGAATCCCAGCCTGATTGCGGGGGGTACGGATTGCGAAGATAATAGCGTGCGGAAATGAATGTCAGCCTTCAAGAACTGTTGCCGCCGACGCGACCCGCCGGGGACGAAGACCCGAGCGAAACGGCCGAATGGATCGAATCACTGCAGAGCGTGAAGGACTCCAGTGGGGTGGGGCGGGCGCAATTCCTGCTCCAGCGACTGATTGAATGGGGCCACCGCTCGGGTGTGGCCATGCCCTTCTCGGCCAACACCCCATACGTCAACACCATCTCAGCCGAGGTGCAGCCCCCATTTCCGGGTGACCGGGCCATCGAGCGGCGGATCAAGAGCATTATTCGCTGGAACGCGATGGCCATGGTCGTGCGTGGCAACCGCGTTCATTCCGGGATCGGCGGCCACATTTCGACCTACGCCTCGTGCGCCACGCTCTTCGAAATCGGCTTTAACCATTTCTTCCGCGGCAGCAGCGTGGACGGGGGAACGGGCGATCAGGTCTATTTTCAGGGGCACGCCTCGCCGGGGGTGTACGCGCGGGCCTTCCTGGAAGGCCGTCTGAGCATGCAGCAGCTCAACAACTTCCGCTTTGAGCTGGCTCCGGGCGGCGGGCTGTCGAGCTATCCGCACCCCTGGCTGATGCCCAAGTTCTGGGAATTCCCGACCGTTTCGATGGGGTTGGGGGCCATCAGCGCGATCTACCAGGCCCGCTTCAACCGCTATCTGAAGGATCGCGGATTGGCCGACACGAGCGACTCGAAGGTCTGGTGCTTCCTGGGGGACGGTGAGACGGATGAGCCCGAAAGTTTGGGGGCGATCACCCTGGCATCGCGCGAAGGACTCGACAATCTCATCTTTGTGATCAACTGCAACTTGCAGCGGCTCGATGGACCCGTGCGCGGCAATGGCAAGATCATTCAGGAGCTGGAGGCGGCGTTCCGCGGCGCCGGCTGGAACGTGATCAAGGTGATCTGGGGCAGCGACTGGGACCCGCTGCTGGCGGCCGACGACGAGGGGCTGCTGGTGCAGCGGATGAACGACGTCGTCGATGGTCAGTATCAGAAATACACGGTCGAGTCGGGCGCCTATACGCGGCAGGACTTTTTCGGCACCCATCCGCGCCTGCTGAGCATGGTGGAGCATCTCTCGGACGATCAGATTCGCCGCCTGAGCCGAGGCGGCCATGACCCCGCCAAAGTCTACTCGGCGTATCACGCGGCCGTGAACCATCGCGGGGCGCCGACCGTGATTCTGGCGAAGACTATCAAAGGCTACGGCATGGGCGAGGCTGGTGAAGGCCGCAACATTACTCACCAGCAGAAAAAGCTCAACGAAGACGAGCTGCGCGAATTCCGCGACCGATTCGAGATTCCCATCGCTGACGAACACCTGGCCGAGGCGCCGTTCTATCGTCCGCCGGAGGATAGCGAGGAAATTGAATATCTCATGGAGCGGCGGCGCGCTTTGGGAGGCTTCCTGCCGCGGCGCCGAGTGCGCAGTCTTCCGATTCAGGCGCCCAAGCTGGAGGTGCTGGGCGAATTCCTCGAAGGCACGGGCGAGCGCGAGGCGGCTACCACCATGGCCTTTGTCCGCCTGCTGGCGCGGCTACTCCGCGACAAAGACATTGGCCCGCTCATCGTGCCGATCATCCCCGACGAGGCCCGCACTTTCGGGATGGATGCGCTCTTCCGGCAGTACGGCATTTATGCGCATCACGGCCAGCTCTACGAGCCGGTCGATTCGCACCTGCTGTTGTACTATCGCGAGGCCAAGGATGGGCAAATCCTGGAAGAGGGCATCACGGAGGCGGGCGCGATGTCGTCGTTCACGGCCGCCGGAACCGCGTATTCGACGCACGGCGTGAATACGATCCCGTTCTTCATCTTCTATTCGATGTTCGGCTTCCAGCGAATCGGCGATCTGATCTGGCAATGCGCCGACCAGCGCGGCAAGGGATTTCTGCTGGGGGCCACTGCGGGCCGAACGACGCTCAATGGCGAGGGCTTGCAGCATCAGGATGGGCACTCGCAGCTTCTGGCGTGCAGCGTGCCGAACCTGATCGCCTATGATCCGGCCTATGCTTACGAAGTGGCCGTCATCATTCAGGACGGCATCCACCGGATGCACCAGCTTCGCGAGGACGTCTTCTATTACCTGACGCTCTACAACGAGACGTACGTCAACCCGCCCATGCCGAGCGGCGCGCGCGAGGGAATCTTGAAGGGCATGTACCTCTTTCAGGAGGGCTCGGGGCCTGCACCCCAAGCGGAGGCACAATCAGAACCCGCCCCGGAAGGGGCCGGCCAGCACGCAGGACCCAAGACTCGGGTCGAAGATCCGCCACGACTAACGGTCAACTTGCTGGGCAGCGGTCCCATTTTGCGGCTGGTGCGCGAGGCGGCCGACATCCTTCGCGAGCGCTTCGAAGTGGCGGTGAATGTGTGGAGCGTGACGAGCTACAAGGAACTGCGGCGCGACGCCCTGGCGGTGCAGCGCTGGAATATGCTGCATCCGACGGAGCCGCCGCGCAAACCGTACGTCGCCGAGTTGCTGGAGCAGCATCCTGCCCCGGTGGTCGCGGCCAGTGACTACCTCAAGCTGGTCGCCGACCAGATCGCGCCCTGGGTACCGGGCGGGATGCTCAGTCTCGGCACGGACGGCTTTGGCCGCAGCGACACGCGCGAGCGCCTGCGCCATTTCTTCGAGGTCGACGCGAACTTCATCACCGCCGCGGCGCTTTACGAGTTGGCGCGCCACGGACGCATCCCATTCGAGCTGGTGCGCAAAGCCATTAACGAGTTCGATATCGACCCGGAGCGGGCCGATCCGCTCACGGTTTGACGCGGGCGGGAGCGGGGGGGTATACTGCCCAGTCTGCGCCTGTGGGCGCCGAAGCGAGGTGTGACTGTGCCGAAAGTAAAGATGAAGACGCACAAGGGAATCGCCAAGCGGGTCAAGGTTACTGCCCGCGGTAAGGTCAAGTACAAGAGTTCGATGTCCGGTCACCTGATGAGCAGCAAGAGCGGCGATCGGGGCCGCCGGCTGCGCCGCCGGCACTATGTCCAGGACCCGTTGGCGACCAGGCTGAAGCTGGCGATCGGCGATAATCGTTGACTGACTTGGAGAAGTTGTTATGCCACGCGCCCGACTGGGATCGGCCCGCCATCGTAAGAAAGTCCGTCTGTTTCGTGCCGCCAAGGGTTATGCCGGCCCGCGCAGCAAGCTGTATCGGCCGGTCAAGGAAGCCCTGACGCGTGCCGGCGTGTATGCCTACCGCGATCGCCGCGCGAAGAAGCGCGAATTTCGTGCGCTGTGGATCACACGGCTGACCGCCGCGTGCCGGGCGCGCGGCATTTCGTATAGCCGTTTTGTTTCCGGGCTGAAGGCTGCGAACATTGTCATTAACCGCAAGATGTTGAGCCAGTTGGCGATCGAGGATCCGAGCGCCTTCGACGCCGTGGCCGAAATCGCCAAGGCCAACGCGGCCAAGTCAGCGGCGTAACGTGCGGGCGGGACGCGCGCACAACAATTCGGGCGAGTCGATGGTGGAAGTCGTTCAGGGCGTGGTCGCGGTGCTCCAGCGCGACGGAGCCCTGCTGGTGATTCAACGCGCCGCCGGCATTCCGCTGGGCGGGGCCTGGTGTTTTCCCGGTGGGGGGCTATTGCCGGATGAGTCGGAGGTCGAGGCTGTCATCCGCGAAGTTCGGGAGGAAGTGGGCCTCCTGGTGCGGCCCACGCAGCGTCTCTGGGTCTGGGAGCGCCCCGATGGTGGCCTGCGGCTGCACTGGTGGGGGGCCGAGTTGGAGGGCGGCGTGCTGACCGCCAATCCGGCCGAGGTACAGACCGCCGCCTGGCTGAACCCGGCCGACATTCGCCTACTGCCGGGCCTGCTGCCTGGCAATCTGGAGTTCCTTGATCGATACCATCCCGGTTAAATCCGATAATCTTGCCCCGACAGCAGTTTGCATATTACAATCGGTGCATTGATCTCCCGATATCCGGTCCAGCCGAGCGGAATGGACGCCACGGCTGAAACTCGCATGTTTTGACTGCAAGAGGAGAGGACTTTTTCGCCGTGCAACGCGCTTCGACCGGTGAATCCGCCTATCCGCAAAAGACGATCG
>DASXUA010000028.1:0-7473 GCA_036505095.1 Phycisphaerae bacterium | reverse complement strand
GGCGGACGAAATTCGCGCGCTGCTGATGCTGGCGGGTCCCGGCCGGCTGGATCAGAGCTTCGATCACCGTATGGACGGGACCATCCCGCTGGCCAACTTGCAGCATCACACGCGGGAGAGCGTGGGCGCCGAGACTTACCTGCGCGACGCAAAAAAACCGAAGCGCTCGATGTTCAATCCAGTCAGTCTTCCGCCGAGCACCAGCGGGTTGGGTGTGGCGCACTACTCGTGGAGCGGCAAGGATTCGTCGATGCGGCACGACGCCGTCGCCATCGTCACTGCTTACATGCACAACACACCGAATGATCTCGCCGGTTTGATTCACTTCCCGCGTGAAGGCGACGTGGATTACGAAGCCCTCAGCCGCGCGCTGACGCTGGATTTCCGCAACGTCGGCACGGCCGCGCGCGAAACCGATTCGGTCGTCGGCAGCGACTTCGCCCACAAGGTGTTGACTACGCCCGACAAGGCGACTCTGACGGAAATTCCCGAGTGTTTCGGCGCGGTGCGGCTGCGGGAAATCCTCACCTGGCCGCGCTCCGAACCCAAGCTCGATGCGGAGGCGGCGAAAGGGCGGGAGATTTTCCTGAACCGAACGGTGGGTGAGGTATTGAATCAGCGCGTCGTGCTGCGGCGCGAAGCCTATTCACCGCAGGAATACAGCGGCATTGCCGTGATCGCGCCGCTGGATCGTTCGAAATCGATCGAAGCGCAGGTGCCGGTCCGCTGCGCAACTTGCCATAACTATTCGCCGCTCAGCGCGAAGCGCTCGTTGACCAAACCGATTGCGGATTTCCAGCGCTGCGACTTATGCCACTTCGATCATCCAGCCAAGGACCGCCCGGGGGCCTTCATCGCGCTGAGTGAACACATGCGTGCCGAAAAGCTGGACAGCGTCGAGGGCTGCCTGTGCTGCCACTCTGAGCACCCGGATTTCGGCCCGCAGGCCTTCAGCAATTCCTGGCTGCTGCCGTTCGACGCCAATGGCAACGGTGTCACGGGTGGCGACGAGATCGCCGATGGCGCGGCCGGTGGGATTGGGACCGACGCCTACCTGAACCTCGAAACGCTGTTCATGATTCAGCTTCGCCCGCCGGACAAACGGCCGGAAAAGATGTATCTGGTCTCGGACAACGCGCGCAGCGTGCCAAAGGAGCCGCGCTTCTCGAAGCAGGGTTATGGCTGGGTGCGAGTCTCCCCGTTGATCTCGACCAAGTTCACGGCGCCGTACCTGCACAACGGGTCGGTGCCGACGCTCGCGGAGCTGTTGAGCGATCCGCAAAGCCGCCCGAAGCAATTCGCCGTCGGCCTCTCTGAACAAGGGTTCACGCTAGATACCGGACTGCCGGGTAATTCCAATCTGGGCCACGCCTACGGCGTGAACTTGTCGGCGGATGAAAAGACGGCGCTGATCCGGTTTTTGGACAGTTTGCCCTGAGCCGCATGAGACGCGCCAGACTAGCCAGCTCAGGCCGCGGGTGCTTCGACCGGCCTCTTCCGCAGCAGCCCGGAACCGCCACTGATCAAGATGCATAGGACCAAGGCGGCGCCGAAGGTCGCCACGACGGTCGAACCCGTCGGCAGGTCCCAGGCGGCCGATATGAACATCCCCATCACGCTGACGACGCTCGCCACAATCCAGGCGACCACGATGCGTGACTTGAAGCTGCTCACCAGCAGCCCCGCGCAGGCGCCGGGAATGATCAAGAAGCTGAAAACCACCAGCACGCCGGCCACGGCCACCGAGCGTGTGACCATCAGCGCAAACATGCCGTAGAAAAGAATATCCCATAGATGGACGCGCATGCCGGCCCGCTCGGCTGCCTCGGGCGACGTGGAAATTGCCAGGAACGGCCGATAGAAGATCACGTGCAGCAAGCCTAGTCCGGCGTACAGCGCCGCGGTGGTCAGCACCTCGGCCTGATTGACGAACAGAAGCTTGCCCGTCAGCATCTGTTCCATTTGTTCGTGCCCGTGCGGCGACTTACTTAACAGCAGCACGGTGACCGCCGCGGCCACTACGTACACGACTCCGATGATGGCCTCGTGTGGAACGCGGTTGCCGGGCAACCGGCTGAACGCCAGCAGCACGGCTCCGCCGAGCGCGAAGACCGTGGGCCAAAAATCCAGGAAGCCCTGGCCGTGATGCTCCTCCCCAGCCGGCGCCCAGATGCGCCCGCTACCTTGGATTGCTTGTTCGAGTTCGTCGCCGGCTGCCGGGCTGACCTGCGCGCCCGGCTGCGCTGCAACTGCCACCACGTGTTCGGGCCCGGCGGCGAACAAGCCCACCACAGCGCCGAGCGCGGCCATCTGCGCCAAAGCCAGATCGACGAAAATCACGCCGCGCCGCAGGACGTGCAGCCCGGCGTATCCGTGCAGCAAACCCATGGAAATACAGGCTATGAATGGCCAGAACAGGAGAATGAAAAGATCGTAGGCGCGATGCAAGCGTGACTCCTCAGGGCTGGACTGCGGTGGGACTGCCAGCAACTTCGACACAGCGTTTGACGATCAGGTCCATCAAGCTGATGTAATCGGTGGCTCCCGACTGGCCGCCGACGGAGTTGGCCACCTCGACGACTTTGATGCCGGTCTTGGATGCCAGCCAGTCGGGGGCCTCCCGGCTATAGAATGGCTCCATCAGCAGGAACTTGGCGCCCTCGCGTTGAACCTTCTCGACAACGTCAGCCAGGTGCGCAGGACTGGGTGGGATGCCGGGTTTAGGCTCCAGTTCGTCGATGACGTTAAGATTGAACCGATTGGCGAAGTAGGTCCAACTGCGGTGATACGTGACGATCTTCGTGCCGGCCAGTGGCCGCAGCGCGCCCCACCAGCCGCCCGCAGCTTCGTCGCCGCCGTGCTGTTTCACGAAGTCGTCGAGCTGGCCCTTCAAGAGCATGGCCCATAGCTTGGCGCCGTCGGCGGCTGACATCAGCCTCGGTCCGAACATCGCCGCGTCCAGCTTCTTCTGGTAGGCTTCCAGACGCACCTTGAAGTACTCGGCATCAGCGGAGTCGAGTTGGGACAGACGTGCGGCCACGTTCTTCGCGACGATCCGCACGTTGAGCGGATCGAGCCAGTAGTGCGGGTTGCCCAGCGGGTGAATGTCGCCCATCGAACGGTCCACCTTGCCGGTAGGCACCTCCAGGCGGATCACGCCTTCCGACGCGTCCAGATGGCCGGGTGTGCCGATGCGGATTTTCGGATTGCGCGCCCCGTCGAGAACCAGCCCTTCGTAGCCGATCTCCAGCTCCATGCCGATGCGCACCCATAGGTCGGCATCCTTGGCCAGCACCATGTAGCTGGGCTTGGCATCGATGAAGTGCGGGTCTTCGCGGCCGGAGCCGAGCGAGGCCACTTCGACCTTGTCACCCCCACCGGCCTCGAAAATCGATTTCAGGTCCGTGGTCGTCGTGACCACCTTCAACTTGGGCGCCGCGAATGCCGCCGCCGGATGCACGAGAACGATGGCCAATGCGGTAACCAGAAAGATCCAAAGGAGACTCAGAAAATCTGAGGCGCTGCGAGGCAGGTTGAAAAAGGGTTCTTTCAGACTCTCAGCGTCTCTGAGTCCGAACCTAGCTCTTCGACATGTGCGCGAGCGATCCATGGAATTCTCCTCAATACTTGTGGGCCGGATGCACACCGAGTGTCCAGTTCAGTTGCAGGAATACCTGGTGCTCGTCCTTATTGCCTTCCTCACGGAAGTTGCGATCGGTGAACTGATAGCCCAGCCGCCAGAAGACGAACTCGGTCTCCAGAAACGTCAGATAGGCTGAGTACGCCCGCTCACGATCCTTGACCTCGTAGGGCATTTGGGCTGAATCGAAGCGCAGGCCGAATTTCCAGCGCCGTGCGAACTGGTATTCGCCCGCCGTATACATGCCAAAGCTGTCTTCCGTTTCAAAGTACTGGCGGTCGGCCTGGGCGAAGAAGAACTCAGTCTGCCACAGGAATGAGCGATACAGACCGGCTTCCTTGGGCTTCCAACGATAGGTAATGTCCACGCCTTCGACGGTCGAGCGCCGTCCGCCGTGCGCCCCATTGTTCGGGGCCGTGGCCAGGCTGGCCCCCAACTCCAGCGTCGAGGTGGGCGATAGATCGCGGAATGATTTGATGTGGACCAGATGGGTGAAGTCATCCGACTTCTCTCCGGCGAAAAGGGCATCGTTGTCGTTGTTGAAAACTTCATACGTCAGGGTCAGATACTGATGCCACGGGTTGGGGACCAGCCAGCTCAACTCCGCACCGGTGCCGAACAGGCCCTCTTCGCCGAAGAGCCGCTTGATCTCGAGCGGATAGTCGATCCACGGCAGGGCGTGCCGGTGCATCGTGTTCGCCCGGCCGAAACCGGCGCGGAACTTCCCCAACCGCGCTTGCAGATCGTAGGGCAGCGTCACGAACGCCAAATAGCCCTCTTCCAGATCGACGTGGAACTCGTCGTTCTCGCGCTCGATGGTCACGAAGAAGTCCGTGCGCGTGTAGGGATCGACTGCGCCCGAGAACGACACTTCCAGTTCACGGAACAGGAACTCGTCATCGAGCGTGCCGCCCTCGCGTGTGGAGAATGCGCCCAGGAAATCGGCGTTCAGGCTGATATCGGGGTTGAACGATTGCCCCGGTCCGCGGAGCGAAAACAGCGGACCCGTCGGCACGGCCGCCTGTGTAGTGGGCGTCGTTGTGACGCCGCTGAGCAGCCCCTCCAGTTCCTGTTCAGAGGTTACTGCGGGCTGCGTGGCGGGCGTGGTGGTCGGGGCGCTGCCGGGCGTTTTCTCCTTCAGCTCGTCGATTTGCGTTTGCAGAGCTTTGAGTTCGGCGTCATGGCGCTCCTGCTGCTGGCGCATCTGCTCGCGGAGCAGTCGCAGTTCGGCGAGCAGTTCGGCCGTGGTGGGCTGCGTTTCGACCGCCGGTGATTCCTGCGCGCAGGCTGCGGCCGATCCGAACAACAGGGGGCCGGCGAGAATCCACATTGTATTAGCTCGGTGCATGCTGCGCTCCCGAAATAAGTTCGATGGGGGAATGGGTCCATCACGCGCGCGCTCGAATGCGCGGCTGGCGCTTCGTGCGCAGATGAAATCCGTTATTCGGAGAGCGTCAGGCCGACGGCGGGGCGCGGGCAGCCGCGCAGGGCGCCCAGTGCGACGGGCTGTGTCGGGTTTGAGCGGAAATGGTCGTGCCGACGGGACGATGGTCGCTGTCGGGCCGGACGACCATCTCGACGTGCAAACGCTCGCCCAGACCGGCGATGCAAATGGGGCAATCGAAATCGTGGGCGTGCGCCGGGCTCGCAGCGGACGATGCCCCGATGACCCTCTGGGCCACAGGTGCGGGCGCGTCGATGCGATGCAGCTTGGCGTGCAGTCCCGGAAGACAGAGGATCAGGCTTGCGGCGCAGAGACGAAGTGTCGCGCGCTCGCGCTTTGAAGAAACATAACCCGCGGTGTAGCGGGGTCTCATGGTAACATGATCTGAATGACGCCCGCGGCCACTGTCAAGCGGGTCCAGATCACTTCCGCTTGGTCCCAAAGATGTCTGCCAGTTCCAGCGTAAAGCCCGGCAGCAGGGAAGTGCACCACTTTCCGCGGGAGCTTAGGCGTTTGGGTTCCAGCCACTGGTCCGCGCGCCGAACGAGAAACGTTCCGGATCGGTCGCGCGGGTCGACAATCCAATACTCACGCACCCCGGCCGCCAGATAGTCGTCGGGCTTCTGCTCGTAATCGCGCTTGGCCGACGATTGTCAGACTACCTCGATGACGATCTCGGGAATCCAGCGATCCCACGGTTGTTCGTTGCCCTCAGGCGGAGGCGTAAGGTAAATGGAAATATCGGGGTGACGCTCCGTCTCGCGGCCCCACAGTTCGATCTTTGCCTCGGCGCCGCCTCCCATGAAGTCGACAATTCCAGGGTGAGCCAAGTCATACGCCGTCAGCGCTTTTCTGGCGTGCCAAACGGTTCGGTGATGGCCGATATCCGGAAAGTCGCTCACCTCGATGACCCCGTTCGCCAATTCATACAAGTAGCCCGGTGCAGCTTCCGCGCGTGCGAAATCGCGGAGCGGCATGCGCCGGCCGTGGTCTTGCGGCCCGACGCGAATGACTGCTCGCGAAGGACGGTGGTGCGCAACGGTGGCAGTTGGGTTCATGGGACGACTCTCGGCGCCGACCACAGCCGTAGACGCAGTTGCTCGCAGCCGGCTCTGGCTCACTTCGGTGTTCGGAGGAACCCTATTGGGTCGGGCCGAAGTCCCCGGCGCTGATCACGACCATCTTGTCCGGGTCCATGTATTTGCGCGCGGCGGCTTTGATATCGTCCGGCGTCAGCGCTTTGATCTTGGCGATACGCTCCTCGGTGAATTTCATGGTGCGTTCCAGGTACAGGTTGCGAACGAGCATGCCGGCCAGGCCGGCATCGTTCGAAAGCGCAACCTTCAGATCTTCGAGATAGCCCTGGCGTGCGTCGTCGAGTTCGGTCTGAGTCACGCCCTCCTTGATCAGCCGCTCGATCTCCTCCCGTGCGCAGGCGAGCGCCTTCTGCGTGTTCTGGGGAGCGCAGATGCCGCCGGCCGAAATGTTCCCTGAGGGCTCATGCGGGCTGGCTTGCAGGTTCGAGCGCACTCCGTAGGACAGGCCTTCCTTCTGACGAATGCGGTTCGTCAGCCGCGAGCTGCCGCCGCCACCGAGAATGTAGTCGGCCATGAAGATTGCGGGATAATCGGGATCATCGTCGCGGATGGCGATATTCATGCCCATCGTGAACAGCGAGTTGGCCTTGTCGGGCGTGCTGATCGCCAGCGTGTCCGGTTTGGCCTCGCGATAGGGCATGGTGATCCGCTCAAAGGGTTTATTACTCTTCCAGTTTGCCAGGGCGCTGTTGAGCGAGCTGGTGATCTCGGCCGGGTCGAAGTCGCCGACAACGGCCGCCTCGGCATAGCCGGCGCCCACCAGTTCCTTGTAGAGGTGCTTAACGTCATCCAACTTGACCGCCTTGATGCGCTCGATGCGCTCCGGAATCGTGGGCACATAACGAATATCATCCGGGCGATAAGGAGCCAGGCGGCGGCGCATTTCGGTCGGGGCGAGTGCCTGCGGCTCGGAAAGCTGCTGTTCCAGGTTGGCCAGCGCTTGAGTGCGCTCCTTCTCAAACTCGGACTCCGGGAAGTTCGACTCGCGCAATAGCTCACCGACCAGCTCAATCACCGCCGGCAGATTGCCGCGCATCGTCTCGATGGAGACATCGATGGTTCCCGGCTGCGCCCCGCCCGCGCCGGTGAAGTTGCGCCGCCCGCCGAAAGCGCCGCCGCCGCTGATGCGCACGTTGGCCTTGAGCTTGTCGATCGTGTCCTGGATCTCGCGGCGCGAATGCTTGCTGGTGCCGGCCGTCAGCATGGAGGAGATGAAGCCGGCCGCGTCGGTCCGGCCCTTCAGTTCGCTCTCGCTGCCATAGTGCAGGACCAGGTTGAGGTGGACCTTCTCG
>DASXUA010000027.1:0-20225 GCA_036505095.1 Phycisphaerae bacterium | reverse complement strand
ATCAAGAGTGGCTGTGTCCACAAAATCGACCAGCACCCGACCACCCACAATCTGCGACGGTCCACCCGTAGGATCGGCCTTGACGTCGCTGGCGGAATAACTCGCCAGCTCAATCATGCCTGCGTTCGGTTTGACGGCGGGATGATTTCCGGGCGGCGATCCGGACCGCGCTGCGCAACCAGTGGCGAGCAACCCAAGCGCAGGCAGCGCGATGAAGCGGGGCGTGAGTCGAGTGCATCTTGTAGAGAAGCTACCCATAGCGCAACTCCCTGGCGCAACGATCGTCTACCGCCTCGCGCGGCCGTCCGAGCAAAACCCAAAGGTGCGTTTCTCGGTCTGGCGCTTATGGTCAACCGCTGCCGTGATGAGACGGACGCGGGTCGCTGCGCTTCGGATCATCCGGCCGACGCAGAACGAGTCCTGCGTGCCAGCCAGTTTCCATGGGGTAACTTCGGCTATGTTACTGAATCGTCAGTGAGAATGCAAAGCAGAGCCGCCCGCGCACGATGGGCGCGGCGCCGGACCCCCACCTCTACAGCGGCTCAAAGCTTTCGACCTGAACGACCTGGCTGCGCCCGCCGGGAATCGAGCGTACGTAACGTTCGAGATAGGCGTAACGTTGGTTATATCGGACCCGCAGCAGAGCGTTTCCGGCCGCGGCGCCCAGCGGGCTGGAAGGATCGTCGCGCAATTCCAGGTCGCGTTCGAGCACGTCGAACCAGCCGTCGACGGAATAGGACTGGATGTCGTGGGAAGTCACTAACTTGCCGTCCGCCGTACGAAGATCGACGACGCGGCCGTCGCGGACTTCGGCCGCGTAGGTCTGTGACCCGACCTGGGTCGTCAAGCGGTAATTGCGAATCCCTGCGGAGTCCCAACGCTGGCGGGCGTGATGTAGATTCTCGACCGTGAGCGGCTCGGTGGGCTCGCGCGCGGCGAACAGCGCCACCAGTGCGCCGCAGAGCAGACCCGATACGGCCAGCAGGATGATCCGACGTACCCAGTGGATGCGGCCGGGCGTGTGTTCCTTCGCGTTTTCCATGCTATGCACCGGGAATCAATCCCGGTGTTCGCCTAGCTCAGCGCCGCTTTGGTGTCGGTGCGACGGACATTGCGGGCCTGCGGCCCGCGCTCGGAGTCGACGATGTCGTACTCCACGACGTCGCCGTCCTTGAGGCTTCGAAATCCTTCGCCCTCGATGCTGGTGTAGTGGACAAAAACGTCTTTCCCGTCTTTGCCCCCATCAATGAAGCCGAAACCCTTCTTGCTGTCGAACCACTTGACGACGCCGGAAGGCATGGAAAACCTCCTTCCAAAAAACCTGGCGCCCACGAGACACGCGCGCGCCGCGTCGAACGGGTCAGGCTGGACCGGGTGACATGGCTTCACGGCCTTGGCCGGGTAGCCGTGTGATCGCATGCTTACCCGCGCAGTTTACCCGCCGCGGCGGGCGTGAAAGCATGCCACCCCGGACGTACCGACTTATTGAGGCTGGCCGTTTCCCCCTTCCTCTTTGATCGCCGCCTTACGCGACAGCTTCACACGCCCCTGATCGTCGATGGCGATGACCTTCACCCGCAGCACGTCGCCCACCTGACAGACATCGGCGACCGTCTTGACATACTGATCGGATAACTCACTGATGTGGCACAAACCGTCCTGCCCGGGCGTCACCTCGATGAACGCACCGAAGTCCTTGACGCTGGTAACGCGTCCCGAGTAGATCTTGCCGAGCTTCACCTCTTCCGTGATGGCCTCGATCATGTCGCGGGCCTGCTCGGCGCCTTCCATCTGGATGCAGGAAATCTGGATGGTGCCGTCGTCCTCGATCTCGACCGTGGCGCCTGTGGTGGCCTCGATGCCCTTGATGCCCTTGCCGCCCGGGCCGATGACCTTGCCGATCTTCTCCGGGTTGATCTTCATGGTCAGGATGCGCGGTGCGTAAATGCTGATGCTGGCGCGCGGTCGCGGCAGGACGGCCAGCATCTCCTTGAGGATCTTGATCCGGGCGTCCTTGGCCAGCGCCAGCGCCTCGCGGATCGTATCGATCGAGATGCTGCGTTCTTTCAGGTCAAGCTGCACGCCCGTGATGCCGCGCTGCGTGCCGGACACCTTGAAATCCATATCGCCGTGATGATCCTCTTCGCCCAGGATATCCACCAGCAGGGCCCGGCGACGATCGTCGTGGAACGAGCCGATCGAGATGCCGGCCACCGGCTGCGCGATGGGCACGCCTGCATCCATCAGGGCCAGTGTGCCGCCACATACCGAGGCCATCGAGCTGGAGCCGTTGGACTCGAGAATGTCCGAAACCAGCCGCACGGTGTATGGAAATTTCTCAGGCGCGGGCAGCACGGCCTCCAGTGATTTCTCCGCCAGAGCACCGTGCCCGATCTCGCGCCGGCTGACGGCGCCGACGCGCTTGACCTCGCCGGTGCAGAATGGCGGGAAGTTGTAATGCAGCATGAACTTCTTGCTGTATTCCTCGGTCAGGCCGTCGACGATCTGCTCGTCGCGGGCTGTGCCCAGCGTCGTGGCGACCAGCGCCTGCGTCTCGCCGCGCGTGAAGATCGCCGAACCGTGCACGCGCGGCAGCACGCCGACGTCGATGCGGATGGGTCGGATGTCCTTGGGGCCGCGCCCATCCGAACGCCGACCTTCGTTCAAAATCTTCTCCGTCAGGACTTCGCCCTCGATCCGGTCGAGCGCTTCGAGAATCATCAAACGGTCATGTTCGGGCTTTTCCACGTCCGGCGGGCAGTACTCGTCCAGAATCTGCTTGAAGAGGCTTCTGACCGCTTCGTTGCGCGACTGCTTGCCGATGATCTGTTTGGCTTGCCGCAAAGACGCTACGGTACGCTCGCGCAGGCGGGCCATGAGCGCATCCATCGGTTCCGGCGCCGTCCACGCCGACGGTTTGCCCGTCTTCGATTTCAACTCCGCAACCATGTCGCAAACCGTTTTGATCTGCGCGTAAGCCAGCTCGAGGGCCTCGACCACCACCTCTTCGCCGACCTCGCGGGCGCCGATCTCGATCATGTTGATGGCGTCCTTGTGACCGGCCGCGATCACTTCCAGATCACTGTTTTCCAATTGTGAATGGGTCGGATTGACAACGAGCTTGCCGTCGACGCGCCCGATCCGAACCGCGCCGGTCGGACCTTCAAACGGGACGGGCGCCACCGCCAGCGCGGCCGACGCTCCGATCATCGCCAGAATATCCGGATCGTTCTGCTGATCGCTCGACAATACCGCCGCCTGAATCAGGAGTTCGTCGCGATAACCATCCGGAAACAGCGGGCGGATCGGGCGGTCGATCAGCCGCATGGTGAGGATTTCCTTCATCGTGGGCCGGCCTTCGCGCTTGAAGAAGCCGCCGGGAAACTTGCCGGCCGCGTAGATCTTTTCGCGGTAGTCCACCGTGAGCGGGAAAAAGTCGATGCCCACGCGCGGCGCGGCCGTTACCACCGCGACCAGCACCACCGTCTCGCCGTAAGTCACCAACACCGCGCCGGCCGCTTGCCTGGCCAGCCGACCCGTTTCAATCCTGAGCGTCTCCGTTCCAATCCGCCGTTCAACCGTCGTCACTTCCATCATTTTCTGCTTTCGTCCAACAAAACCAATCCAAACAAGAACAGGACGCCACGGGCCGATCCCGCGGCGGCGTCCCAATCAAAATTAACCATCGTCCGGCAACTCGATCATCGGGGCGGATTGCCTGGAGCAAACGGGCGGGAGGGATCGGTGGGTGGTCGCGCGCGACCGGGAGGCGTCGTTTACTTGCGAAGCCCGAGGCGGCCGATCACGTTTTGATAACGCTCACGATCGGTGCGCGTCAGGAACTTCAGCAAACTCGAACGCCGCCCGACCATCTTCAGCAGACCCCGCCGGGAGGCGTGGTCTTTCTTGTGCGACTTGAGGTGTTCAGTGAGCTGGTTGATTCGCGATGTCAAAAGCGCGATCTGGACCTCGGGCGAACCCGTATCCTTATCGTGCAACCGATAGGAGTTGACGATTTCTGATTTCTGCTCCGACGTCGCTAACATCCGGACACTTCACTCCCGCTGTACAAGAACCCTGGCGGAACCCATTCCGCCGCCACTCCGCTCATCACCTGTTTGTCTCCGGACGGGAGCGTAACGCGAATCATTCGCGCTTGCAACCCTGCCCGGCAAATTGACAGGCGGCCGGGGCGTGCCCAAGTTTCGGGGCAACCGCCAAGACGCCAAGAGCAGAGAGCGGAGCTAAAGACCTTGGCGCACTTGGCGTCTTGGCGGTTCGGTCAGGGCGTTTTTTTGGTACGCCGCGCATCGTCGCTTTCGCCCGGATTTTGGTCATACCCCAAGCGGCCTGAGGAACCGCTGGCGCTGGCTCCTCGACCCCGACATGCAGCGTCTATAAACTGTTGACTCAAAAACTACTTAGATGTGAGCAACTGCTCAGCGCTCTGCATCAGCCGCTCCATGCGGAAGGGCTTGTTCAAATAGCCATCCACTCCCAATGTCTCGGCCCACACCTGGTGCCGCTTGCCCTGCGTGCCGGTGATCATGATGACGTACGGCTTGCTGCCCTTGGCCCTTTTGGACTTGAGCTTCTCCAAAACGAGAAAGCCGCTGCGCTTCGGCAGGAGCGCGTCGAGAATCACCAGGTCAGGGTTCTCGGCGGTGGCCGTGTCAATCGCGGCGTTGCCATCTGAGGCCGTCATGACCTTGGCGCCCGTTTCATCGAAGGCGGCCTTGAGCGCAGTCACGACGTCCGGGTCATCATCGACGATAAGGATAGACTTGCCTCCCAAATCAGCGGTCACGTGGATTACTCCTGGGATTGCAGGGCGCCGGGGGCGTTCTCCGTCCCCAGCGCCTGTTTCACGCGAGTATAGGCTGCTCTGCAAGCGATTGCAACTGGCGTGCCGCTCGCGTTGTGGGTGCGGCGGCCAGCGCGTACCATGCCGGTCGTGATTCAGCCGGCTGGGCGATTCGAATGGGAGCCGAAGCGGCTCCTGCTGGTTCTGCCTTCCTGGGTGGGGGACTTGGTGATGGCCACGCCGCTGCTGCGCGCCATGCGCCAGCGCTTCCCGCGCGCGCACATCGCGGCCCTGGTGCGACAGAACCTCATGGATTTGCTGAGTGGCGGGGACTGGATTGACGAAATCGTACCGTGGAGCACCGTCTTTCAGACGGCGTGCGCCCTGCGCACGGCCAAATACGATACGGCCATGCTTCTGCCCAATTCGTTTCGGACGGCCCTGACGGTTTGCCTGGCCCGCATCCCAAGGCGCATTGGCTATGACCGCGATGGCCGCTGGTGGCTATTGACCGATCGCCTGCGCGCTCCCGACTCGGACCGGCCGGTTCGCATGGTTGAGTATTACGGCGCCATTGCTGAGTTCGTCGGAAGCGCTCCGCCGGGCGATCGGCTGGAGCTGTTCACCGATTCCGGCTCGGAAGCGGCTATCGAACAGCGGCTCGGGCGCGTGGGATTCAATGATTCACAACCTCTGGTGGTCATCAGTCCCGGAGCGTCGTTCGGATCGAGCAAGCTCTGGCTGCCGGAGCGCTTTGCGGAGGTCGGCGACCGGCTGGCGGAGGAGTTCGGGGCGGCCGTCGCCGTCACCTGCGCCGCAGGCGAGGAGCCGATCGCCCGCAGGGTGGCCGATCAGATGCGGCGCTGCGCCTGGGTATTCGACGAGCCGGTGTGCTCGCTGGGCGAGTTCAAGGCGCTCGTGCGGCGCTGCGACCTGCTGATCAACAACGACACCGGTCCGCGGCACATCGCCAAAGCATTCAACGCTCCGGTGGTCACGGTTTTTGGCTCGACGGATCCGCGGTGGACGGATACTTCCTACCGCTGGGAGCGACAAGTGCGCATTGATGTCGATTGCGGTCCCTGCCAGCAGAAGACGTGTCCACTAGGCCATCATAAGTGCATGACAGGCGTGACGGTTGAGATGGTGGTGGACGCGTGCCGCGCGCTTTTGAGGCAGCGCGTCACCGGAGGCCACGTCTATCAGTAGCGAGGTAGCGCGCAAAGGCGCAAAGAACTGCGGTGAATTCATTCTGCTTTGCGCCTTGGCGTCTTTGCGCGAGACAACTGGCACGGCTATGATGCCCGCGCATGGGATGGCGGTGGTATGTGAACCCGGGCTTTTCCGAACTGCTGACGCTGAATGGGCTGAATACGCCCGAGGCAGTGTTCGATGCATCCGGGCAGGTGCTTAACAAGCGCGGCCTGTCGAGTTGGCGCACCCGGACGCGTCTGGAACTTCAATCACCGCGGGACGAGCGCAGCGTGCTCTTCGTCAAGCGCTACATTCGTCCGCCTTGGCGCGATCAATGCCAGCGAATTCTCGCCGGGCACGGCTGGCGCAGTACGGCCGGAATCGAGTGGCATTGGATCGAAGCGTTGCGTGCCGGCGGGGTCGCCTGTCCGCAGGCGGTCGCGCTGGCGGAGTGCCTGAATGGCTGGCGCGAGGAGCGCAGCGCCATTCTGCTGGCGCCGGTTCCAGGTATTTCGCTGGAGCGCTGGGCCGCCGACCGCACGCAGCGTGTCGCACGCGATATGCTCTTGAGCCTCGCCCAATTCGTGCGCCGACTTCATCGCGCCGGATTCGTGCACCGTGATCTGTACCTGTGTCACATCTTTTTTGAAGCCGGGGCGGCCGAGCCGTTCCACTTGATCGATCTGCAAAGGGTCTTCCGCCCGCGGCGTTGGCGGCGGCGGCGCTGGATCGTCAAGGACCTGGCGGCGCTGAACTATTCGGCTCCGGCCGCGGTCGCATCACGTAGGGATCGCCTGCGCTTTCTCCGCGGGTATCTCGATCAGCCGCGCCTGGACCGCTCATCAAAACGCCTGGCCCGCGCCGTCGAGGCCAAGACGCGGCAGATCGCGGCGCACGACCGCCATCGCCAGCGGAGCCGGCCAGCCGGAGGAACTGCAAGCTGATGCGCGTCGCGGTGGTGGTCGAGTGGGCCGATCCCTGGCGTGGCGGGGCTGAAACGTCGACGCTGCAATTCGTCCGGCACTTGACCGATCAGGGCATCCAGGTCGAGCTCTTCACCCGCAGCCGGCTTTCGCCGGTACCCGGAATGGGCGTGCAGACGATTCGCGTGCGCAACCCGTCGCGCGGACGCTGCTCGGCGCGATTCGCCGCGATCGCCGCCCGCAAGGTTTCGGGGACTTACGATCTGGTTCACGCGATCACACCCTGTCTGGCGGCCGACATTTACGAGCCGCGCGGCGGGCTGGTCGTGGAGGCTCTGGAGCGCAACGTGGCGATCCGCAGCCGACCCGCGGCCAAGGCGTTCAAGCGGCTGACCGCGCGACTCAACTATCGGCAGCGCGTCATGCTGCGCATGCAGCAGCGCCTGCTGACGCGCCGCCCGCCGCCAATGGTCATCGCGATTTCCGGCTATGTCGCGCGGCAGCTCAAGCACCATTATCATTTTCCGGAGTCGCACATTCGCCAGATTCTCAACGGCGTCGATCCGGATCAAACCGATGCTGCCCAGCGCTGCGCCGATCGCGACAGCATCCGTGCGCTGTACCAGATCCCGCCGGGCGATCTGCTGACTTTGACCGTAGCGCATAATTTCAAGCTCAAGGGCGTCGGTTGCTGGATCGCGAGCCTGTGCTTGCTGCGCGATTCGCCCCAGGCGCACGGCGCACGCATTCAGTCGTTGGTCGTCGGCGGCGACCACCCGCTGCGCTGGCAACGGATGGCCGCGCGCTACGGAGTGGCCGACCGCATCCGTTTCACCGGACCGACCCAGCGCATCGCTGCCTTTTATCACGCCGCGGATGTGCTCGTTCATCCGACCTTCTACGACCCTTGCAGCCGGGTGGTGCTGGAAGCGATGATGAGCGGGCTGCCGGTGGTGACGACGCGCTTCGACGGCTCGGCGGACGTCGTCGAGGACGGCGTCAGCGGTTTTGTACTGCAGACCCCGACTGATGTGGCCGGTCTGGCGGACCGTGTACGGCGCCTGTCGGACCCGGCTCTGCGGGCGCGGCTGGCCATGCGGGCGCAGCTCCTTGAATCGCGCATCAGCATGCGGCGACACGCCGAGCAGGTCGTTAAGCTTTACCGCTCGCTCGTGCCGGCGCGCTCGTGAGCTGCGCGGAGCCGTACCGACAAGCGAGGCGCGCACGGGCACCGCCTGCGCTTCATGTTAAACCGGGCAAAGGGGGCCCAACAGCGACCGTTCGGGGGAACGAAAATCGCGCACCGGGCCGATGATAGGATCAGGAGCATGCTCGGCGGCAGCCCCGCGATGGGCCGTTTGCTGGCTGGCGAAGTGCGTTTTCGGGTTAGGAAGCGGCTATAATTAGCAGGGGAGGACCATCGACCACATCCGTAGATGCCTTGTTCTTCGAGGGGGTCCTGCCGGTATAGTCTAAGGTTTATGCGTGAGATGGTGCGATAGTGGGGGAAAGGCATCTGACAACGTTATATCATCCTATGTCAGATACCGGGACTCCGTCAGCGGTGGGTCCATGAACGAAACAGCAACTCGGCCGATTACGATCCTGTGGCTGCGGGGTAAGCGCGCCGCGCTGCCTCAAGTGCTCGAATCACTGGGGCGCGTCGCTGATGTCCGTTCCGTGAGCACGGTCGAGGAGGCCATGGAGCTGCTCCGCCAGCAGCCTTACGACCTTGTCATCAACGACTCGGATGTGTTCCTGCCGCTCGGGCGGCTGCATTTCGCCAATCAAGCCGCGACGGCCCTGGAGGCGATGGCTCAGGGCGTGTGCCTGATCGGACCCGCTGGACAGATGATCTGGGCCAATCCCAAGATGCTCAGCCTGTCGGCGGATATCCAGTCGCGTGTGCAGGCCTGCTGTGGGGAGCTGTTCACGCGTGCCGGCGCCGACAATGGGCGCCGTCCGGCTGCGGCCAGGGCGCGGCGCTTCACGCTGACGACCGAGACCAAGGAGTGCTTTGAACTCACAGCCACGCCGATCGTCGACGTTGACCAGCGCGTCACGCAGGTGGCCGCGGTCGTGTGGGACGCGACCAACACCTACCGGCTGCAGGAGAAGATCGACGCGATCGACCGGGCCGGACGCGAGCTGGTGAATCTGGATGCCGAACAGATCGCCCGGCTCGACATGCAGGAACGACTGGCTCTGCTCGAACAAAAGATCATCCGCTACACCCACGACCTCCTGCACTTTGACAACTTCGCTATCCGGCTCCTCGACAAAAAGACCAATCGCCTCGAACTGGTGCTGGCCTCCGGCATGTCGGCCGAGGGACAGGAGCTGGACCTGTTCGCCTGCCCCGACGGCAACGGCATCTGCGGCTACGTCGCCCATCACGGGCGCAGCTACATCTGCCCTGACGTGCAGGCCGACGCGCGTTACATGGTGGGGATCGTCAATGCGCGCTCGTCGCTGACCGTTCCCTTGCGCCTGCACGATCAAGTCATCGGCGTGTTCAACGTCGAAAGCGATCGGCCGGCCGCGTTCGGCGAGAACGACCGGCAGTTCCTCGAGATCTTTGGCCGCTATGTAGCGGTCGCGCTGCACGTGCTGAATCTGTTGGTAACCGAGCGCTATGCCGTGACGGGCTCGCTGGCCGGGGCCGTGTTGGCCGAGTTGACCGGTCCGGTCAACGACATCCTCACCGATGTCGGCAACCTCACGGAGGACTACATCGGCCACGACGACCTGCGTCACCGGCTCAACAAGATCGCCGCCAACGCCGTCGCCATTCGTGAGGTCGTCAAGCAGTACACGACGCAGCAGGGCGTCATCGGGCGCCGCCCGCACGGCGCCACGCGGCACGACCCGATCCTTACCGGCAAGCACGTGCTGATCGCCGACGACGAAGAAGTGATTCGCGACACCGTGCGCGACGTGCTGGCCGGCTATGGCTGCGAGGTGGCGATCGCCACCACCGGCGACGCCGCCATCGAGATGCTCAAACGGGCGCCGTTCGACCTGGTCATCAGCGACATCCGCATGCCGAATCGCAGCGGCTACGAAGTTTTCGCGGCGGCCAAGGATGCCAATCCGAACACGCCTGTCATCCTGATGACGGGCTTCGGCTACGATCCCAATCATTCGATCGTTCGAGCGCGGCGCGAAGGTCTCGCCGCGGTGCTTTTTAAGCCCTTCAAGGTCGACCAGCTCCTCAGCGAAATCCGCTCCGCCCTCCGCTCCGCCTCCGCCCCCACGCCAACCCCCAGCCCGCAATCCTAGAAGCAACGATCAAGCGACGAAGCCGCACAAAAGCTTGCACTCTATGGCTACCGCTCCGCTGCTTCACTACGATGGCACGGATGCGGCGCCGGCGCATTCCGGAAGTTATGGATGATCCGGGACTCGATCGGGACGCGCACGCAGCGGCGCTCCGAAGTTTAGCGCGGACGAATCGGTGGCTGGGCGGTGATCGCGCGGTTGAGCGCGCCGTGCAGAGCGTGGCGGGCGGGCCCGAACCTTCAGTTCTGGATATCGGCACGGGCGCCGGCGGATTGTTGGATCGGATTGCGCACCGCAAGAACGTCCCCGATGGCAGACATACGATGATGGGGACGCGGGAGCCGGCGGCCGACCGGCCTTTGCTGATCGGCACGGATCTTTCGCCTCAGGCTCTGGCGCTGGCCCGCGATTGGGGCGCGGGTGCGATCCGCTGGTTGTGCGCGGATGCGCGGGCTCTGCCGCTACCCGACGAGAGCATCGACGTGGTGACCTGCACGCTCACGCTGCATCACCTGGACCCGCCCGACGCGGTGCGAATGCTGCGCGAAGCGGGGCGCGTTTGTCGGCTCGGAATCGTGTTCAGCGATCTGACGCGCTCGCGCACGGCGTGGCTGGCGACTTGGTGTGTCACACGGCTCGTGAGCCGCTCGCGCGTGTTCCGCATCGACGGGCCGCGCTCCGTGCGGGCCGCGTACGATGTGCACGAAATGGCTGAACTGGCGCGCCAAGCCGGCTTGGTGGACGCCAGTATCCGCCGGCAGTTTCCGTTTCGAATGTTGCTGACCTGGCAGAAAACCAGAGCGGGTGAATCCCGTGCGTGAGCCGGATTTTGATCTCGTCGTGATCGGAGCGGGTCCGGCGGGGACCGCGGCGGCGATCCATGCGCGCCGGCAGCGATTGAACGTGCTGCTTTTGGAGCGCGAGAAGTTTCCGCGCGCGAAGGTGTGCGGCGGCTGCCTGTCCGCGGCCGGCGCGGCGCGTGCGGCGGATTTGCTGGGTCCGGACGCGGAATTGCCCGGAATTCGCGAGCAGCGCATCACCTGGGTGACACGCTGGGGGCGCCGGCTCAGCTACCGCAGTCATGGTCAGAGCCGCGTCACGCTGCGCAGCGAGTTGGACTGGGCGCTGCTGCGCGCGGCGCGCGCCGCGGGTACTGTGGTGCGCGAGGGCGTGCACGCCATTCCGCAGACGCGGCCCGAGGGCTGGGCAGTCAATGTCGGGGGCGAGATGGTTCGCGCGCGGGTGCTTCTGGTAGCCTGCGGCCTATCGGGAGCGAAGTGGTTCAATAGAGAGTCCGTTGGCCAATCGCACGCGCCCGAGCGTCGCATGATTGGCTGGCAATGGCTGCAGCCCACCGCAGCGACGGGATTGGCGCCCGGCGAGGTCGAAATGCACTGGCTGCGCGGGGGCTACGTCGGTGTGGCGTGTCCGAGCGCAGAACTTACTAACGTTGCGATGGCCATCGAGGCGCGACTTTATCGATCCAACAACGGCCCGGCATATGCCGGCGTTGCGCGGGCGCTGGCGCAGCTCCGAGACGCCAACCCGTCGGCACGCATCTGGCCGCGCCTCGAACTCGATGGTGTCGAGGGCGAAGCGGTCAGGCCCGGTGTGACAGGCGAGACGCCCGTCCCCCAGCGCGGCGTCCGCGCCGTCGGCGGATTCCCGAGCGCACCGCATCGCATCGGTGACCGCAACCTGTTGCTCGTTGGCGACGCGGCCGGTTACGGCGAACCGTTCGTGGGCGACGGCATGACGCTGGCGATGCTCAGCGGCGAGTTGGCAGTGCGCGCGATCTGCCAAACGGCCCGTAGAGGCCCCAGCGCGGAGTCGCTCGTCGCGTGTTATACTGAACTCATGCGCCGCTTCCACCGCCCGCTGATGCGCCGGGCGCGGATGCTGGGGTCGTTTCTGCGGCAGCCCTGGCTGGATGTGATGGATGCGCGCCTGCCGCGCTGGTGGCCGACGGCGCCGTTCGTATGGCTCATCGCCCGACTGCACGCGGATGGTTATTCAGCGATGCAGGAGCGGCCTTGGACCGCGACTCCGGAGTAGTCGAACATTCAGAGGAGGCGCGATACGCGGTGTCTGAGCAAACGGCGCGATGCTATATACACCAGATTGCCACGGCCGTCCCGCCACAATTCGTGGACGCGGCCGATACCGTCGCGCATCTGCGCGCGCGCACGCCGGACGAGCGCTCCATTCAGCTCGTACGGCGCGTCTTGCAGGCCACGGGAATCCGCAAGCGGCACCTGGCCGCTCTCGACGTGCAGCTCGGGCGGCCGCCAGAAGAGCAGCTCTACCCGCCGCTGGAACTCGCGCCGCAGGGACCGACGACCTTCGATCGGCTGCGGCATTTCGACCTGTTGGCCGCGCCGCTGATCGAGCAAATCCTGGGGGAAATGTCGCCGGCGGTCTGGCCGCGGCTGCGTCAGCTTGTGACGGTCAACTGCACCGGCGCGGCTTCGCCCGGTCTCGAACGGCTCATTCTGGATCAGCGACCGATCAGCCGCCGCGCCGACCGCTGGCATCTGGGGTTCATGGGCTGCTCGGCCGGACTAGCCGGACTGCGTTTGCTGCACGGCCTGTGTGGCCGCCGTGGGGAGGGCGAGCCTCCCGGCGAGCCGAGCAGAGATGAGAGCTTGCTGGTAGCTTTAGAGCTGTCTTCGCTGCACGTCCAGTACACTGACCAGCCGGACCAGATCGTGGCCAACGCTTTGTTCGCCGATGGTGCGGCGGCCGTCACGCTGTCTTCGCAGTCCGCGGCGGCGCGCGTTGTCGATTGCCGCTGCATCACTCTGGATGCCGCGGCGGATCAGATGACCTGGGTTGTGACCAATCATGGCTTCGTGCTGCACCTGGCGCTGGAACTGCCCGACACGCTGGCCGCACACATCGCCGGTGCAGTCGGCGAGTTCCTCGGCGACAACGGATTGAGCGCCCGCGACGTGCAGCATTGGGCCATTCACCCCGGCGGGCCAAAGATCGTCGAATCGGTTTGTGCGGCGCTGGGACTGCCGGAGGAGGCCGCATCCGAGTCGCGTGAAGTGCTGCGCGAGTTCGGCAACATGTCCTCAGCGACGATCTTCTTCATCCTGCAGCGCATGATCGCCGCCGGCTTGCGCGGACCGACCGTGGCGATGGCATTCGGGCCGGGCCTGACCATCGAGCTGGCGCTGCTCGATTCGCAATGACCTTGGCTATGGGTTGCCGTAGCGGTCGTAGGTGTGCAGATCGACAGCGGCTTTGGGGTCCAGCAGGATTTTGAGATCGACGGGCGTTCGTTCCCGGAAATTCAGAAAATCGGCGAACGCTTCGCGGGCAGGCGCGAGCACATCGTCGGCGCTCCCGGCTTGATATGCGTGCCATTCGCGGATGTCGAAGAACGAAAGCACCTCCTGGCCCTCAGGTCTCAGCCCCAGGGTCGCGAGCTGCTGCTGCGTCAGGTTGATTTCGGTTTCATAGCCCGGCAGATTGTTCGCGCTGGTGTAGAGCACGTCCACGTTATAGCGCGGAGAAGTGGCGATGGTGCGCAATTGACTTCCGAGGCCATAGAAGCTCTGCAAGGCTGCGACCGTGCCTTCATCGACACAAGCCGCATCGGTGAGTCCCTTGAGCACGTCCAGAACGGCGTCCTTTGAATAGCGGCGCAGCGAAATCGTGCCGAAGAACGCCGCATCGCGCGGCTGACGCGCCGTGCTCAGAAGTTGCGTGAGAAACACACCGGGACCATAGGTATCGCGCGCGGGTATCGAGAGCCGCGCGCCGTGCAAGGCTGCGACCGAGTGGTAGGTGGACGCCGCCGACACGATCAACATAACCGAGGTACCCGCCGGGCCGGGGAGGGCCTGAGTTTCGACGCGCGAGGTCGCGTGGCCGGGCTCGACCCAGGCCAGCGGCATGACGCCGTTGCTCGGATCCTGGGCGAGCCAGGCCCGCACCAGCAAGTAATCGAAAACGTGCGAAACGGCCAACTGCTGGTGGCCCTCAATCAATCCAAAATAGATTTCATCGGGCTTGTCCCATAGATCCGCCACGCCGCGCACGTTGTATTCGCGCTGTTCCAGGTCAATGAACGGCTGGGCCGCAGCGAGTACCTCGGCATTTTCGCGCGTCCGAATGGTCGAGGCCGCGATGCCGACGTGCACCGTCACCTCCTTCGGGCTCAGCGGAATGCGCTCCGGGAACGGATTCCGATCATCCAGCGCTGTTACACCGGCAACGATCTCAGCGTTGGCGGGCACCGCCGGCGGTACCGGCCGATTGAACGGCGCCGGTTCGGCCGTACGGTCTAGCAAGCGATCGATCAGCTTGAGGTCCCACGAGCGGTGCAGCGCGTCGCGTTCCATCCAGTCGCGGGCCGCGATCGGCTTGGGAGTAATCAATTGCCGATTTTCGATTTCCGATTTCCGATTGGCCTCATCCTGTGATGCGGTCATCCGCTCACCGGTTTGTGAGCAGCCACCCATCCAGGCACAAGCCGAAAGGCTCAGCAAAGCGAATCGGAAATCGGGAATCTGAAATCGGAAATCCCTAGTATCCATACCGCTCCTCCCGCTCGGCCGTGACGCGCTTGAGCTTGGCGCGCGCGAAGTGATATTCATAGACGGCCTGCAGGTATTGAATCCGCGCGAGCGAGTCCAGACCGATCGCCGTCACCAGGTCCTGTCCGTCGATCAATTCTCGGCTGAACGCCTGCCGCGCGGCCTGATAGTGCTCGGCCCCCGTCGCCTGGGCACGCGCCGCCTTCAGCACGTTGGCCAGGGCTTTCTGAGCATCCACGCTGGTCACCTCGATTTCCAGCGTGATCAACTCCTCGATTTGCCGCTGGAAAGCATCGGCCGCGTTGCGGTTGGCCAGCGCTTCACGTAATCGACCCTTCTGCGCCGGATCATAGATCGGCAGATCGACAAACAACGATGCGAACAGGAAATCCTGATCGATGATGCTGTTGACATTGTCCACCGACTGTACACCGCCGCCCAGGAAGAATACGTTCGGGCCATAGCCGGCCTTGGCGAATTCGACCTGCCGTTCGCGCAGCTTCTGAAGATAATCCACCTGCCGCAGCTCGGGCCGATTCGCGAACCCCTTAACGATTTGCGCGTAGACGCTCAACCATTCCTCTGCGCCGGGTGCCGGCGGCAGGGCGGCCGCCGCCAGCGGCATCGGTTCGCTGCGCTGCAGGCCCGCCGCCTGGCGCAGCGCCTCGAACGCCTCGAAACGCCCCGCCTGGGCCGCGACGCGCCCCTGCTCGACCTGCTCAATGAAATACTCGGCCTTGAGCATGTCCAGGCGGTTCGAACGTTGCGAGCCGCGCTGGCTGAGTTCCTGCGAGACTTGCCGGAACACGCGCAGCCGCCGCACGGTCTCATCCAGAACGCGATCGATGTCTGTAGTGAGCAGCACGAGCAGATAATAGTTCGAGACGTCGAGCGCGACGCCGTCGCGCACATGCACCACTTCGAGTTGCTTGATCCGCGCGAAGAGTTCGGCCTGGCGCAGCCCACTCGTGCGTTTTCCGCTGGTGAATAGAATCTGCCCGACCGAGAATTCACCCAGGAGGTTGACGTTGCCCGTAATGGGCACGTTGACGTTGATGGCGCGCAGCGCACGCACCTGGTAGGAAATGTCGTTGTCGAATACGACCACGCCGAATCCGTAACGAATGACCGGCAGCCACAGGGCCTTCACCTGGTCGACCAATCCGCGCACAGCCTCGGCCTCATAGCGCGCCACATCCAATGCCGCGTTGCGGCGCAAGGCTATCTCGACCAGTTCGTCGGCCGAATAGCGATGGCCTTCAGGAAAGCTCAGCGGTGCCGGCCCGCCGGCGCTCTGCCAGTCTGGTGACTGCGGCTTGGCGCACGAGAGCAGCAGCACGATGAGAATCAGCGGTCCGCTCCGTAGCAGGGCCCTAACATGGCGCGCAGAGTGAGAGCGAAGGGCGGACGCGAATCGCCGGCCGCTGGCCGAGCGCATGGCAGGCTCCTCTCGTGTCAGGGGCGCTGGGGCGGCGCCGGCGCAGGCTGAGTCGCGGGCTTGTCTGGGGGAGGCGGTGCGGCGCCGGGTTCGCCCTGACCCGGACGATCGACGGCGCTCTCCGGCGGCGGCGGCGTGGTCGAAGCGTACGCGGACACCTTCACCTGGATTTCGTCCGCGACTTTCAGGCCGATCACGTCCGATCCCGCCGGGCCTTTGACTTCGAACTCGGAGAGCTTGACCGGGAACTCGGCTCGGATGCGCAGCAGGTCGCCCGCGGCCCGCTTCTGCGTGGTCGGCGACTCGTCCAGATAAGTGAGCGTCGCCGGAATGGCCAGTTCATGCGTTATGCCGTGCAGCGTGCACTTGACGACCAGCACCAGCTTGGCTGTGTCCGGTCGGGTGACCTGCACGTCTTTGACGTTGGCCACTTCGATGGTAATCGTCGGGAAGCGCTGGGCGTCCAGCCAGTCGGCGCTGCGCAGGTGCGTATCGCGCAGCGGAATGCCGGTGCTCATGTCGGTGACGCGCAGCGAAAACGAGCCGCGCAGCGATTCGATGTTCTTCGGATCGATCGTGCACGTGCCGGCGATCTTGTTGCAGACACCGGTGAAATCTTCAACCGTCGATTCGCTGAAGAACGTCACCTGGTTCGCGCCGACGCGGTCGTTCAGATAGAACGTCTTTGTGCCGCTGGCCTTCACGCCCAGCGCCGTGGCGGAGCATTCACGTGCCGCGCCTGCGGACGCCAGCAAAGAAACCAGGACGGCGAATCTTACTGTGGCTCTCATGGGACTCCGGCTCCGAGTCGCTGCGATTTTCGCCGGCGCACCCGCACGATCGCGATGACCAGCAGAAGTGCGCCGCATACCAGCGTCGCCGCGATGACCGCGTCGAGGCCGATGAAATACCCCGCCACGGGCCCGCGCTGTGTTACAAAGGTCTGGTCCGGGCCCCAGAGTTCATCCTGCACGGGGGCCGGGACGTGGCGAACCGCCTTCGTGAGCACCTGCCGTCCACTCGCCAGCCACGCAACCAGCGTCAGCACCGGCATGCCGATCAGCGCGGCCACCCCGATCTTCCGCCCGATGTTCATCGTGCTCCGCGGCCCCCGCGCCATGACAGCCGCCGGCGCCCCATTGAAATGTTACGTCGCAATGCCCAGCTTGCAACCGGGGTGGCATGCTTTCACGCGCAGCGGGTAAGTCCGCCGCGGCGGAGCTACCCCGGTCGCCACGGCGACTCGCCTGCGGCGAGCTGAGGCCGTGAAGCCATGCCACCCCACGCAAGAATTCAGGATCCGGAGCGGCGCTCGTCGCCCAGGTTGAAAGAAAGATCGAACGCCTCGCGAAAATCGTATACGTCGGCAAAATCAGCCAGCCGATCGTGCGGTTGCTTGTGCATGATCCGATGTTTGATCATGGCGAAGACCAGGTGCCCAAAGTCGATGGTTTGCGTAATGCGCCAAGACTTGAGGACCGGCGCAGCCAGCCGTCCCCAGCGCGCCAGCGCCAAGTCGCGCAGCGCCCAGCACAAGTCCTGACCACCGACGTGGCGGTTGAGCTTTTCCAGACCGCCAGCGTCGCGGATCGCGGCCAGGATGTTCGGCGGCAGCCGCCCGGCCGCATGCAGCTCATACAGATCGCCGATTTCGAGGTGCTGCCCCGTCAGGAAGTCATTGATGGCTGCGTGGCTGGGTGTCGGCGCGCCGTGCACCCGTTCGACCGCCTGCGACAACCCCTCGCGTACGAAATCGAAGGCTGACTCGGGATAGCGCCCCACCTCGTGGACGATATCCGCGATGCTTTTCGGTGGCGTCAGCGACATAGCTGTCTGTGTATCAGGCTGACGGTGCTCGGTCCGTTCAGCGTTGCTTCCTTGCAAGGGCCGCGTCCTGCACGCGGACCGCGGCGGGTGTGAAACTGCTCCTACCCAACACCGGGCGGTGCCGAATCGGGCGTTTCAGGACCCGGAAACGGGCCGCCGCACTCCGGACCCGGTCCTCCGCGTGGTCGGCGACGACCGCGTCTACGATGCCGCGCGCCGTCAGTTCCCGACTCGCGCGGGACTCCTGATCCGCTGGCCGAATCAAACTGCGGGTACGGCGCCGGACCCTCCGAGCGCGGACGCACGCCACCGGGCTGCGGCGACGCGCTGCCGGCGCGTGGCTCGGGGCGCTGTGGTCCGCGCGGACGACCCGGATCGTAGCGGCGCTGCTCGGCCAGTTTCACCGGCGCGGGCGGCAATTCCCGCAGATCGCGTTCCTGCACGTCCTCGACCACCACCGTCACGCGTGAGCCGTCGGTCCGCTCGATCTGCACGAGCTGCGTGAGGATCTGGCGGTTGACCACCACGCCGTCGCCATGCGCGGTGCGGACCTTTGAACCTAGATTCGGCAGCAGACGGTCCAATTCTTCATACGAAGTATGCTCATAGCGCAGGCAGCACTTGAGCCGGCCGCAGCGGCCCGACACTTTCGACGGATCCAGCGTGGCCTTCTGCATCTTGGCCATCTTCATGCTGACCGGCTTGAGCGTCTTGAGGAACACCTTGCAGCAGCATTCCTGCCCACAGGTTTCGTAATCGGCCACCAGCCGCGCCTCGTCGCGCGCCCCCACCTGCCGCATTTCGATGCGCGTCTGGTATTCGTGCGCCAGGTCCTTCACCAGCGCTCGGAAATCGACGCGGCCTTCGGCCATGAAGAAAAAGATGATCCGTTCGCCGCCGAACAGGTGCTCGCAATCGACGATTTTGATCGGCAGGTTGTGCTGATCGGCCAGCGATTGACAAAACTTGCGCTTGCCAAAGCAGCCGTCCCGGATGTGCTTGTATTCGAAGAGATCGTCCTCGGTCGCCTCGCGCATGATCTGGCCGGCGTCCAGGACGTATGAGTCGGCACCGCTGTTGGTGATGTAGGTGCGAATCTGGTCGCGGGTCACGCTTTTGGAGCACCCGCCGCAGGTCAGCGAGACCTGCTCGCCGATCTCCAGGCCGCGTTGGGTCTTGATGACCACCTTCGCCCCGCATGAGAATTTCATGTCGGGCTCGTGGCTGAACTCCCCGATGTACTTCATGTAGCCGAAGCGCACGGCCGTGGTGGGATAGATCTTCTCCAGCCCGTTCCCGCAGCGGCTCTCGCCGCTGCAACCGTTGCACCCGCCGCCGGCCCGCGGGGGTTCGGGCTGCGGCTCGCGCTCACCGATCTGTAGTTCGTAATAGACCATCACACCTCGAGCAGCGCCGCCGAAGCCCTCCGCCAGCCGCGTGGTACCCGACTCGCGCGGGTTTATCCCGGAGCGGCGCCTCCGAGTTTGTCCAGCGCGGCCTGGAAGTCGCGCTTCTGCCGCAGGCCGATAAAGCGCTCTTTAATCTC
Source organism: Phycisphaerae bacterium (assembly GCA_036505095.1). Lineage (GTDB taxonomy): Bacteria > Planctomycetota > Phycisphaerae > UBA1845 > UBA1845 > DASXUA01. The sequence goes on along the minus strand of DASXUA010000027.1, from coordinate 664 downwards.
ACCGTTCTGGAACATCAGCACGGTCGGGATGGCACTGATGCCGTAGCGCGCCGAGACCTCGCGGTTGGCGTCGGTATCCAGCTTGCCGATCTTGACCTTGCCGCGGTATTGGGTCGCCAGTTCGTCGATAATGGGCGAAAGCGCCTTGCAGGGCGAGCACCACTCGGCCCAGAAGTCGACCAGTACCGGCGTCGAAGACCTCACAACTTCCTGTTCGAAATTCGCATCCGTGAAAACCTGCGTATCGGGTCCGGCCATGACGATTCCTCTTCATGAACACCACGTGGGGTGATATCCGCCTGCACGCGCGCGTCTGGGCCCATCACCGAGCCCGCAGAAGCCATTTTAGGGGACGCTCCCGAAGGGCGTCAACCGAGTTTGTGTCCTCAATTGCCCCGTGTCGTCCGAATTTCGCACTCGCAGCGTGTCGGCCGATGCTGGCACGCGGATCGAACAGCCCAAAGGTAAGTACGGCTAGCTCGAATATCGGACAAAAGCTGGCCCGCACGCCTCGTGAAGCGAATCGTACGTCATTCCGATGAATCCCTCAGAGGAATGGAGCGCCCTCGATACGGCTGCGCGTCAAGCGCAGGCCGGCCGTTGCGTGCCCCGTGCGATCGGATCAGCCATGGCAGACAACGCGACGGCCGAGAGCAAGACCGTT
>DASXUA010000026.1:0-1617 GCA_036505095.1 Phycisphaerae bacterium | reverse complement strand
CGACGTTAGACGAGCCCGGGCCAAACGCGGCCGTCTGAACGGCCGGTTGGATGCGCGTTACCGCGCCCGATGTTCCGGCGGCGGCCGTGGCCATAAAATTGCCCGTCCCGGAGGGCCCGGCAACAAACTCGCCGTCCAGATTGCTGAACCCGAAGGTCAGCATCGGTTCTTCGGCCGAAGCGGCTGGCACGATCACACTGACCAGAATGACCGCCAGGATCGCGCTTTTGGACGGGCTCAACGACCTCATCCAACACCTTCCGACGCCGATAAGTCTGTGACTCCCTTGCATGCGCATTGCGCAGCAACACCCCATAAGCCGGCTTGAGCAACCGCTGTGCCGCGCTCAATACGCGCCATAGCATCCAAACAAACGGATGTGCCCGCTGACGGGCTCGCCGAATTGCCGCCGAGGGCGTCGGCTTGTCCGGCCGCCGCGCGTACGCGGGCTCAGCCGTGGTGGTCTACGCTTGGCGGCTGGATGAGTGGCGCAGCCGCCGCGGCCGCCGGTTGTGGCTCGACGATCACGCCTTTGCGGATGTAGATCGGCCGGACCAGCACGCGATTCGCGGGCAATCTCAGGGCGAACCACAGCCCGCCGGTGATGCAGGCTATGCCACCCAGCAGCAGTGTGCGCGGCGCTCCGATCCAACCGGCCGACAGCCCGGCCAGCAGACTTCCGAACGGCGCCATCCCCAGGAAGGCCATCGAGTAGAAGCTCATCACCCGTCCGCGCAGGTGGTCATCGACGATCGTCTGCAAGACCGTGTTGCTCGATGCAAGCTGGCGCATCAGCCCGAAACCGCTGACGGCCATCAGCACCAGCGAGAGCCAGAGCACGCGCGAGAATGAGAAGGCCACCAGCCCCAGCCCGAACACCAGTGCTGATTGCACCATGACTCGGCCCAGACCCAGCACGCTGCGCCGCGCCGCCAGCCAGATGGCGCCGGTCACGGCGCCCAGGCCGGACGCCGCCATCAGCAGCCCCAAGGTGCCCGGGCCGCCGTGCAGCACGCGCGTCGCGATCACCGGCATCAGGATCGAATAGGGCATGCCCACGAGGCTGATCACCGCTAGCAGCAAGAGCACGCTGCGGACCGGCGGAAAGCCAAACGCGTAGCGCAGGCCCTCTTTCAAGCCGAACCACAGGCGCGCGACCGGCACGGTCGACATCCTGGGCCGTACCGTCATGGCGCGCAGCGCGGCGATCACCGCCATGTAGCTGATGCCGTTCAGCAGGAAGCACCAGCCTTCGCCCACGGTGGCGATCAACACGCCCGCGACACTCGGTCCCAGCAGCCGCGCCGCGTTCACCAGCAGCGAATTGAGCGCGATGGCGTTCGGCAGGTCCTGAGGGTTCTCGACCATCTCGACCACGAACGCTTGCCGCGCCGGCATGTCGAACGCATTGACCAGTCCCAGCACGATGCTCAACAGCAGGATGTGCCAGACGGCGATGGCGCGCGCGAGCGTCAGGCCGGCCAGCAGCAGCGCCTGCACCAGCGCCAGCGTCTGCGTCGCCACCAGAACCCGATGTAGCCGCCAACGATCGATCAGCGCACCCGCCAGCGGCGCTACCGCGAACATCGGAATCTGTCCGGCGAATCCGACGATGCC
>DASXUA010000025.1:0-11823 GCA_036505095.1 Phycisphaerae bacterium | reverse complement strand
GCCATTCGCCATTCGCGATCAGCGGTGCTTCCGGGGAACTCGGTAAGCTTCGCCAGCCCAAAGTCCAGCACGCGCGGGCGGCCGCGCTCGTCGATGCGGATGTTGCTGGGCTTGAGGTCGCGGTGAATCACGCCGCGGATGTGCGCGGCATTCACGGCCTCCGCGATATCGGCGAACAAGCTCAGAAGCTGTCGCCAGGCGGCGCGGCCGCGGGCAGCGCGCAGGGCGCGCGCGTGCACATCGAGCGGCTCGCCCGCCACGTAGTCCATCACGAAGTACTCGCAGCCGCCCGCCTGCCCGGAGGCGTGGATCGACACGATGCCGGGATGATCGAGTTGCCCCAGAATCTGTACCTCGCGCTCGAAACGCGCGCGGTCGCGGGGTCCGGCGAAGGGGCCCGCACGCATGATCTTGATGGCGACGCGCCGATGGGTGAGCTGGTGCTGGGCCTCGTAGACCACGCCTTGCCCGCCGCGATGAAGCTCGCGCAGCAGAACATAGCCCGGGATGTTCTGGCCGGCCGGCAGCGCGCCGGCGGGCATGGCGCGGGTGCGCGCGCCGGCCCAGGCGCTTTCGGCCTGCTGGCGGGCGGCTTGAATCAGCATCTGCTGCTCGTGCCGGGGGAGATTGGCGCCCGGCGGGTTGCTGCTGGCCATAGACCTTCCTGCCCCATTCCTCTCAAGTAAAAGCGACAACCGGCGGCGGCGGCTTACGGCGCGCCGCTGAAGAAACGGGAGCCGCTGCCCAGCACGGTCCGCAGCCGGTCGTAAGCGCGCAGCCGCAGCAGGTGGATGGCGCCGACAGAGCGGCCCATCACGCCGGCAATCTCGGCCGCCGAGCGCCCGTTCAGGCCATAGAGCCGAATGACCTGCTGATAGTCCGGCGGCAGCTCGCGCAAGGCGTCTTCAATGATGGCGCGCGCCTCGCCGCGCGCCGCTTCGCGGCTCGGCGTGGTGGTGGTGGCGCCGCACAGTTCAAGCAGCGCGAAGTATGAATCATCGGAAGCCGGCAGCGGTGCCGGCGGCTCGCGCGGGGCGCGCTTGAGCCGCTGCAGCTCGCGGACGGCGTCGCGCAGATTGTTGTTTGCCAGGCGGCGCAGCCAGTTCAAGAATGAGCCGGCCGGCCCGGGCGCGAATTCGCGGATGCCCAGAAAGGCCTCCAGATAGCTGACCTGCATGACGTCGTCGCGCTCGAGCAAGGCGCGCCAGCGCCGGTCGATGCGCAGCTCATCGCGCACGATCGGCCCGTAGACCTCGAGCAGCTTGTGCAAAGCCTCCACGTCTCCGGCCGCGGCCCGGCTGGCCAGCGCATTCTCATCGTCCCCGGACATGACTCATGCATCGTACCGCGCGGCTGATGGGCTGCCACCATATCCACCGGGACGCGCTGCGGCCGGGCGGGATGTGCATGCTGAATCGCGCGCGCCCCCCCAACGCACCCCTTCGGGGTTGCGGCTAAACGTGGGAATTTGACGTGCCCGAAGAATTCTGGGGCGCCGACCTTCAGGGCAGGGTCTTTCCGCCGCCCAGCGGCTCGACAATGGGTTCGCCGTATTTCTTCCATTCCTTGGGATGCGCGAAGTCCCGATCGTCCAGACCTGGGTTAATCGACTTGGATGACAGATCGGGAAAAATGGTGGTGGTTTCTTTATCGCCGCCCTGCTCCAACGCGATGATCTTCATCGGCAGCTTCAGGTCCTTCAAGACGTAGTAGTCGATCTTGTCCCAATGCTCCGCCGCCGGCGCACCGGATTTCGGAATGCAGACCAGATGATCCACGCCCGGCTCATCCGCGGCTGACGGCGCCAGCATGACATTGAACTGGTGAAGCAGCGGCTCCTTCTTCTGGCCGAAAGGGAAAGGAAACGGGGCCTTGTTGATGTCGAAGAAATCCACATGCTCGCCCGGCCGCACGACTTCCGACTTCATGACCTGCCGGGATTCTTCCTTGACAATCCACAGCCAGCGGTTCTCCAGCAGATACCATTGCCGTTTCTTGATCACGGGTCGCGGCGCCTGCGCCTCGGGTCCGACCAGGCTGCGATCAAACGTAATCAGGAAACGCGGATGCGGGTCGGCCTTCTGATACAGAATCGCACCCTGCCACTCGCGCACATCGCCGAGATTGATCCGATTCTCGACGATGTAGCGGACGCGGCATTGCAGATCGTTTACATTCGCTCCGGCCCGTTCCATCGCGGTCAGGATTCGATCAACCCGCGGATCGATCTCGGTGTCGGGCGGACTGGGCGCGGGCGTTTGGTCAGCAGCCCATAACAGCGGCAACAGCGCAAACATCGTAATCAGATTCATGGAATCCTCCCTCAGCGACCATGCGTCGCCGGTCTCGGCGCGGCGCAGGTGAGCACGCTTCATGCTAGGTGACGGCCGGCGCCGGGGCAAGGCGGTCATCTGGCGCGCCGCGGCGCCGCCGCCAGAACGCCACAGCCGCTTTGCTCGCAAAAACCAGGATCAATCCCGCTTGAATCAGCAGGATCGTCCACCAGCTCAAGTCCAGCCAGATGGTCGAGGCAGCCAGCAGCGCATAGCGCACCCCCCGGCCCACGAAATATGCGCAGAAGTAACGGCGGCGTGGATAGCCGGTCGCGATCGCCAGCCAGCGGGCGACATCCACCGGAATCGGAAGAAAGCTGAACAGGAGCAGGACGGCGAACGGTGCCTGGCCAAACCAATTCGCGGCCCATTGATACGCGGTCAGATTCCGCACGCGGGCCACGCGGCCGTAACGTAGCAGGAACGTGAAGATGTGATACTCGTTCAAATTGGCAGCGGCTGTGGCCAACGCGCAACTCGTCGCAATCAGCACGACGCGCAGCGGAACCGACTCCACCAACGCCATCTGGTTCGACGCCAGCAGCATCACGATCCAGGAGGTCGGCAGCGGGAAGAAAACGCAGCAGAGCGACAGATAGAACAACGTGAGTGCCCACAGCCAGACGCGCTGCGCGACGACATCCCCCAGCTCAAAGCGGCGCAGCGCGACGCACGCAACCAGCGTCAGGCTGCCTAACCAGGCCGTGTAGGAGTAGAACCACTGGCGCAAGCGGATGTGCTCGCCCGCGCCACGCGCCTGCGGACTCAGCAGCCAATTCCATCCGCGCTGCATTCGGTTAGCTTTCGAACGTCCCATCCTTCATGCGCAGCACGCGGTCGGCCGCCGCGGCCACCTCCTCATTGTGCGTGATCATGACCGTCGTCAGGCCGTAAGCTTTGTGGCACTCGCGCAGCAATCCCAAGACCGCGCGCGCATTGTCTGAATCGAGATTGCCGGTCGGCTCGTCCGCCAGCAGCAGCCGCGGGTTGGCCACAACGGCCCGCGCGATCGCCACGCGCTGCTGCTCGCCGATCGAGAGGCTGCCGGGCTTGCGCTGCTTGACGGCGCTCAGCCCGACGCGCTCCAGAATCCGATCCGCTTGGCCGTCAACGCTTATTCCCTTCAGACTCAAGGCCAGCCGTACATTGGCGACCGCCGAAATTGACGACATCAGGTTGAACCGCTGGAACACGAAGCCCACGTTCCGCCGGCGCAGGTCGGTCCGCGCGCGGTCGTCCAGATTCAGACACGATTGACTATCAAGCGTGAGTTCGTCCGCGCGAGTTGGCGTGGCCATCAGCCCCAGAATGTTAAGCAGCGTCGTTTTGCCGCACCCGGATGGCCCCATGATCGCCACGAACTCGCCGCGCCGTACGGTCAGGTCGATGCCGCGCAGCACGTGCTCGACCCGGTCGCCATGCGCATAATCCTTCCAAATCCCCGCCGCGCGCAAGATTGGGACATCCCTTGGACGCTGAGACGCTGAGACGCTGAGAGAAATCTGATCAGAACGTGGGCTCATGAACACTCCCAATGCTCAGCTCCTCAGCGTCTCAGCGTCAATCCTCATTCGAACGCCAGCGCTGTTGCCGGGTCAAGGCGCGCGGCTTTCAGGCCCGGATAAAGCGCGCTCGCCGCCCCACCAAGCAGGCCGACGCCCGCGCCGAGCAGCAGCCAGCGCGCCTGAATCTGAACCGTCGCCAGCGGCATCAAGCCCTCGATCGCCCAGCGCACGACATACGACACCCCAATGCCCAGCGCGGTGCCGGCCGCACAGATCAGCGTCGATTCGCTGACGGCCATGGCCAGCAGATAGCGCCGGCTGGCGCCGAGCGACTTGAGCACGCCGATCTCGCGCGTCCGCGCCAGCACCAGCGTGTACATCGTCAGCATGATAAATAAGAAACAGACCGCCAGCGCCACGCCGCTGGCGATGTTCATGTAGGTGTAAATCTGAGCAAAACTTTCGCGCAGCAGGTTGCCGTATTCGCTCTTGAGTTCCACCTTCTGGTGGACGGCATCGGCGATCGCGGCCGCGGCCGCTTCGGTATCCGTCGCCCGCTGCAGCTTGACGAAGAACATGCTCGACCAGGGCACGCCCCCGTTGAGAATGTGCCGCAGCGTTTGGAGCGGCGCGAAAACGCGCCCGGCGACGCCCGACTCCACAATAGCTACGATGCGGAATTCGCGCCCGAAGATAGTGCTCCGGTCGCCGACGTGATAATTACCGACGCTGGCCAGGCGCCGATCGATGATCAACTCGCTCGCCGCGCGGATCTCATCGTCGGAAACCTCTTCCGGGTCGTAGTGGCGGCGGTCACCACGAAGTTGCTCCAGCCGGTTCTTGAAGCGCCGGGCGTCGGGAAAGAGCGTGCCGGCCAGCAGGCTGCGTGCACCCAGAAACTCCTGCATGTCATCCGGATCGACGCCGAAGATGCGTTGTTGCTGCCCACCCAGGCGGATGGTGTCGAGGAACACCGGGATCACCTTGCGGACCACCGGCCGGCCGTTGACCTCGACGGCCGCAATCCGTTCGGCATAGCCGTCCCCGAACGCCGTCCCGCCCTGAAAGATAACGTTCGCATGTTTCGGCAGCACGATCAATTCCGCGTCAACGCTCTGCATGCGCTCGGCCACTTCGTTGAGCATGCCATGTGACAGGCTGAGCTGCACGACCAGCATCGCGATGCCGATGCCGACGGCGGCGGCGCACAAAGCGCTGCGCAGCTTGCGGTGTAACAGGTTGGCAATGGGAAGCGTCAGCACGGAGTAGGCCCACGGCCGCAACGACCATCGGCCGGGATTATCCGGTCGCGCGGGCACGGCGGTCAAATGCCGTGCCGCATCGTACGATAGCCGCTCAGCGTTTTCGAATTCGCGCACCACACTCGGGGCAAACGCCTGAGATATTGCCTGTCAAATTGTACCGACAGACGCGGCAGAACCCGCCCACGCCCCCATGCAATCGATACCAACGACGCCAGCGTCGCCAAGTCCGCCAATCGCGCCATGCGCCCCGCCAGAGCACCAGTATGGGAAACAGCAGGAGTGCCGTCGCTACGGCCGATACTGGCACGAAGATTTCCCAGTCCGCCCGTCCCCCCGACCCCTGCTCGGAGGTGTGCCCCGGTGCCGGGTGCGGCTCAATCGGATAGCTCAGATAGCGCGCGCGAAATCCGCCCCACTCGTGCAGGAGCGCCGGATCGACCGATTCGCGCGGGGGCTCGGACAGGACAGCGGTGTGCTCGACGATCAGTCCCCAGCGCTTGAGCACGATGCGTGTGCAGGAAGGTCCGCCTTCGCGACCCCAGTTCCAACTCGTTGCGTAGGTCGAATAGAAATCCGCGACACGGAGCGACGCGCCGGCCGCCGCTGCCAGCACGATGACCGCAATCCACCGCGCACGATGGCGCATGCGTCGATCTCTGCGCCGGCCCCAGACAGTCACGCGCAACCGGATCAACAGCGCCACACACCCGGCATAGGTCAGCAGCGCGACCCAGGCGTTCCAGTCCTCAAGCGCGTGGCGGGTGCGCAGTTGTGTTAGCGACCATGGCGCCAGAATCCCGACCACGGCGAGAACCCCCAGAGTCAGGAATGCTTGGCGAATCATCCATCAGCTCGCTCGAAATGGCCGGCGCACACACGTCTGGTCGCGAGGTCAATTGGCCGGGGCGCGGTTGGCGACTTCTTCGAGATAGCGGTGCAGGCTTTCGTAGGGGGCGGGGCGCGAGGCGACTTCGATGCTGCGTTTGAAGCATTTCAGGGCCTCGTCCTTGTCATCCATCTGCTCGTAGGCGCGGGCTTTCTGCTGCCAGGCCTCGGCTTCCATACGGTTGTTGTGATGCCGGCGCGCCAGGTCGATGCGGCGGTCGATGCACACCAGCGCATCCTGCACGTGGTTCTGCTGCAGGTGCATTTCGGCCATGTGCTCGTAGACCAAGGTCAGGCCATTCCAGAAGTCGGTGCCCTCCAGCGTCCGCAGCGCGGCGTCGAAACGCATCGACGCCTCCGCAAAATCGCACATCAAACAGGCGCAGCGGCCCAGGTTCATGTGCGAGACGCCCACGTTCACGCGGTCGCCGATCTCCTCGGCCAGCGTGAGAGCGCGCGCATAGAACTCGCGGGCTTCCGTATAGCGCTGCTGCTTGAGCAGCACGGTGCCCATGCCGTTGTACGGCCAGACCAGCGACACCAGGTCGCCCACCCGCTTGTTCAGCTCAATCGCTTCGTTGAACGTGGCCTCGGCATCCTTGAGCCGGTTGAGCCGCAGCAGGGCGAACCCCAGATTCCCATAGTACTTGGCCGTATCGGCCGGCAGTTTCAACTCGATGCACAGCGAGCAGGCCTTTTCCAGGAATTCATAGGCCAGCGCGTGCTCGCCTTTGTAGTAGTACATCACGCCCAGATTGCCGAGCGCCTCGGCCAGCCGCATTTGATCGTGAACCTGCCGCGCGAGACGCTCCTGCTTCTGGTGATACTCGACCGCGTGGTCATAATCGCCCAGGCGCGCATAGCACGCCCCAATCAGTCCGACGGGATCGAGGTAGTCGGGATCGAGCGCGATGGCGTGCGCCGCCAGCTCGATCGCCCCGCGGTAGTTCCCGTCGGCGAAGGCGCGGCGGCCGCGAATGAACTTCTCGTGCGCGTCGAGACTGTCGGTGCCCTCGGCGCCGCGATGCCTGCGGCGCGTGGGCTCGAGCGTGCGCCCGACCAGCTCGATCACCGGCGTAGCGAGTTCGTCCTCCAGCTCGAACAGCTCGTCGGCCGAGCCACTGACGTTGGCGATGTGGATCGGCGCCGAGGCGTCGGCATTCAGGCCGTGCGCCGTAATCCGGAGCTGATCGCCCACGCGCTGGTAGCTGCCGATGACCACCGTGTTCGCGCCGACCAGCCGCGCCGCCTCGACCAGTTGCGCCCGATCGGCGGTAGCGGGCGCGGTGCCGGCGTGGTCAAGCATCTTGTTGAAGCTGGCCGCGTCGGCGATGTGCAGTCCCTCCAGTTCCATGAGCCGATTGGTGAGATACTCCGCGATGGCATCGCCGATCCACGCATCCGACTCGCGCTTGGTCAGATTGGCGAAGGACATCACCGCCACACCGCTGGGCTCCTGCCGCCCGCCGATCGGCACCATGATGCGCCGGCTCATGCGGATGTCAGCGCCGGCGCGCAGCGCTTCCGCCAGCGCCGATCCGGATTCAAAGCGGTGCTCGGGCCGCTTGGCCAGGCAGGTCTCGACAATGTGACGCAGCCAGACCGGCGTGCGCTGTGCGGCCTCGTCCGGCCAGAGCACCGGGTCGCGGCGATGCTTCTCCGAAATATCCAGCAGTCCCTGCCCACGGTGCGGCGGCTGACCCACCAGCAGGTGATAGAGCGTGGCACCCAGCGAATAAATGTCGGCGCGCGAATCAACGTCGGCCTTGGCGTCGAACTGCTCGGGCGGCATGTAATAGGGCGTGCCGAGCATCTGACCGGTCTGCGTCACGGAGAGCTGCGCGGGTCCGCCGCGGATCTTGACCAGCCCCAGGTCGGCGATTTTGACCATGCCGTCACCGCGCAGGATCAGGTTGCTCGGTTTGATATCGCGATGCACCAGCGCCGCGACATGAATCGCGGCCAGCCCCTCGGCCGCCTGGATGCCGATATCCACCGCCTGCCCCCAGTTCAACAGGCTGTATTCATTGATGATCTTGCGGAGGTTCTCGCCCTCGACGTACTCCATCACGAAATACCACGAGCCGTCAACGCAGTCGCAGTCGAGCACACGCGCGACGTTCTGATGATTGACACGGATGCCGGCCTGCGCCTCGTTCCGCAGCCGCGTGGCGGCCGCCTGCGCCCACTCATCATCGGTCACGTCGACCAGCTTGATCACGCACACCTGGTTGAGATGCCGATGATGGGCCAGCAGGATTTTGCCCTGCGCGCCCGTCGCCAGAGCGCGGATGACGCGGTAACGATCGGCGCGAATCGAGCCCCATTTGCGTGTCAGCGAGTCATCGCCGTCGACCTCGGCCGGCGCCTCCCAGGTGCTGCCGCTGGCGCCCAGCGGCAGCCGCGGAAAGATGAATTGACATTCCCCGCAGCGCTGAAAGGCCGTCGCCACCGACGCCGCTTCGGTGCGCCGATGCTTGCAATGCGGGCAAATCCAGAGCGGTTCGTCCATGGCCGAATTGTAATCCTGTCCCCTGGCTCATCCGGCGCACAGAGAAACAGAGAGGATCAAGCTCGAATCCTCTCCTTCCTCAGTTACTCAGCGCCCGTCCCGGCATTTCCCCCTCGGCGGCGCCTATGTTAGCCACAATCGGACACAATGTGAATAGCGGCCATCGAGATACGGTCTATCCGACTTCGCGGAACTTCCGATTTTTCAAGGGGTGACCGGACAGTTTGGGTCGATTTCGTGCGCCAGGATGGCCCGCGCCCACGGGCGGGCGAGCCAGCCGATATGGCCGCCATCGTGGCCGAGCTTGAGCCAGTCCTGCGTCCAGGGAATTTGCGTCAGCCCTTCGCACTGGAGGAGTTGGCCGGCCGAGTCCTGAAAACCGACGTATCCGGCCGAGGCGGTGTACTTGCGGTCGATCGTCCCGAACGTGCGCGTTCCGGCCCCGAGCACGAAGCTGTCGCGCGGGCTGTAGAAGTTTAGCACCCCGCGCCGCGCGTGCGCGAGCACGGGGTGCACGTCGTGATCGGGAGCGACAGCGGCCGCCATCAGGATGACACGCTCGAGCATCACGCCCGGCGGCAGAGCTTCGACGACCAGCAGCGCCAGCCCGCCGCCTCCGCTGTAGCCCACGACGGTGATGGCTTCGTCCGGATGTTCGTGCTGATAAGCGGCGATCCGCGCGGCGACTTCGTGCGCATGTGCGAGATTGGCGGACAAGTCAGTCAGGTTCTTCAGATCGCGATAGGCGCCGTGGCCCCATTCGATCACATCAACCGTACACTCCAAGCCTGCCTCGCGTAGGCCAGGAATGCACTGTCGAAATTCCCACGGCCGGCCCTCGATGCCGGGCAGTAACACGATATGTCCGTCGCCCGTCCGAACTGGCTGAGTCTCAGCAATTTGCGCGGGCGGCGAATGCCGTGGCTCCACGCATGCGGGTGCCGCGCAAGAAACGACCAACAGCACGCACCATCGATGAGCGCTCGGTTTCATCCGGCCCTTCCCCGAAATCCGGCTGCTTCCCTGTTCTTCATATGCGTCGACGCTACACACCGGGCATCAAACCTTCTGCGATCAACGATTCGCGCAGCGCGATAGTATCGCGTTGATTCATTGCGAGCACCGCAATCGTCGCCTGTGCAACCGCTGTGAGACCGCGAACGATAGGACCGTCCCAAACAAAGTGCTCATTCCATCGGTCCGCCTGGGATGGAAGAGAGCAACGATCGCGCGCGTAACGGGATCGATCCCGGCGATATTTGGCCCTTTCGAGCTGTTGCAAAACCCACAACACAAAGCGCAGTTGTCAGCCAAACTCGATCCGCCATGCTGGCGCCAGATAATATGGTCAATCACGAATGGGAGCGGCGAAGCGGACTCGGGCAGGTGACAATACTCGCAACGATGTCCAGCGCGCTCGCAGACGAAAGCGGTGAGGCCCTCGGTCATCGCTGTTAGCGGGATCCGACTGCGCGTTGGAGTGATAAGCGCGCTTTGGAGTGCAGAAAGTCGAGTTGCAGCCCAACCAGCCGGTACTCACTCAACTCGGCGCGTTCCTCGTCGGCTAGCCCGTTGGCCTGGTGTTTAATCGCTAGTTCATGCATGCGCTGCAGGTTCGCAGGATCAAAATTCAGTTCAAGCAGGCATTGCGCCGCCTCCGGTGACAAGTCGCCCCGTTCTGGCCGGATAATTCGATTCCAGATACCCATCTGTAGCTCCAATCAGTTATCGACTATTCAAAGTATACCCGCCCGACCGTCCGTGTGCCATTACTGGTGACATTCATTATTGCATCGCCTGCAGGACCTCGTCGGCCACGCGCTCGACGGTATCACCAGGCGCGACATCGATCCAGCGCACGGTCCGGAAGCGCTTGAACCATGTCCGCTGGGATTTGGCGAGTTGGCGCGTGTTGATCTTGATACGCTCAATGGCTTCGTCCAGCGAGCAGCGGCCGGCGAAGTGCTCGAGGATTTCGGCGTAGCCCACTGCTTGCCGCGCGGCGCGGCTGAGGGGGCGCGGCACGTGCGTCAGGCGCCGGACTTCGTCGAGCAGTCCGTGCTCGATCATTCGCCGCACACGCGCATTCGTGCGCTGGTTCTGGTCGTCCAACTCACGGCGCAGGCCGATGAAGCGGCAGCGGTAGCGCCGCCCGCCCGATGCCAGCGCTTCCCACTGCGTTTGCAACACGCTGATGGGCGTGCCGGTCAATTCGTACACTTCTAGCGCGCGCACGATCCGGCGCAAATCGTGGGGATGAATGCGCTCCGCGGCGGGCGCGTCGATTTGGGCCAGCTCCTGGTGCAGAGCTTCAGTGCCTTCGGCCGCGGCGCGGGCTTGCAGTCGAGCGCGAATGATCGGGTCGGCGGACGGTCCCTCGAAGAGACCCTCGGTAAAGGCCTTGATGTACAGCGGCGTGCCGCCGACGGCCAGGGCGGTCCGGCCGCGGGCGCGGATATCCTCCAGAGCTGCGTCGGCCGCCGCGACGTACTGCGCGACCGAGAATTCCTCCCAGGGATCAACGATATCGATAAGGTGATGCGGCACTTGCGCCCTGACGGCGCTGGAGGGCTTGGCCGTGCCGACGTCCATGCCGCGGTAGATCTTCATGGAGTCGACGCTGATGATCTCCGCGCCGCAGCGGCGTGCGGCTTCCAGGCCCACGGCCGCCTTGCCGCAGCCGGTGCAACCGAAAAGAAATGTGATGTCAGCCGGAGCACTCATCCCCTACGTCCTTTGACCGGATCAGAACGGCTGGCTACCATCCGCTCGCCGGGCGTGTGTATTGTTGCATCACTCGGCCATGATTTCATGGAACTCGAAGGAGCGAACACATGAAGTCCCATCGTCTGCAGGTCCTCGCGGCCGCCCTGGCTTGTTGCCTTCCGGCTTGTCTCAACGTCAAAGCGCCCGAACGAATTGAAGTCAACGCCGGGGCGCCGCCGCAGGACATCGACACCTCGCATGTGCCTCACCCCGCTACTTTGGGCGAATCGCATGCTGAGATTGATCGGGCCTATCGGCAGATCGCGTTTCTGGAGGACCGCCTGGCCCGCGCTGAGCGGAAGCGTGATGACTACAAGCGCGAGCGTGATGAGTGCGAGAAGAAGTATAAGAAGCTCAAGAAGGACTGACTGCCAACTGACGAATCGGCAGGCAGCCCGCAAGTTCCGGCACATCAATAACTTGCACTCCTCCACCGGGCTCGCCGTAAGCCATTCCGGCAGCGGCTGCGTTCGGTTGCTGAGGCGCTCGCGGCCGTAAGTACAATTCCGAAAACAGTTTACGTTCAGACCGCCCCATTGGCATAGCGGTTGCCCGTT
>DASXUA010000024.1:0-5508 GCA_036505095.1 Phycisphaerae bacterium | reverse complement strand
GTCCGCAATCAAAGCGCCTTCAGCCGCTCCTGCTTGTCGTGCGTCTGCAGAGCTTCGATCAATTCGTCCAGTTCGCCCTGCATGACGCGGTCGAGCGAGTGCAGCGTGACGTTGATGCGATGATCGGTGACGCGGTTCTGGGGGAAGTTGTAGGTGCGGATGCGCTGCGAGCGGTCGCCCGAGCCGATCATGGTGCGGCGGGCGGCGTCGCGGGCGCTGGTCTTTTGCTGCATTTCGTGATCGTACAGGCGCGTCATCAGCACGCGGCGGGCGCGGGCGCGGTTCTTGTGCTGGCTTTTCTCGTCGCGCATGTTGACCGTGATGCCGGTGGCCTTGTGGCACAGGCGCACGGCGCTGGAGACCTTGTTGACGTTCTGGCCGCCGGGTCCGCCGGCGCGCGACACGAACTCCTCGACGTCGGTGTCCCAGTTGACATCGATGTTGACCTCCTCCGGCTCGGGCAGGACGGCCACGGTCGCGGCCGATGTATGAATGCGGCCCTGGGCTTCGGTATCGGGCACGCGCTGCACGCGATGGCCACCGCCCTCGTAGCCTAGCTTGCTATAAACGCCCTCACCTTTGATGTTCAGGATGACCTCTTTCAGGCCGCCCATGTCGCTGCCGGACTGATCCAGGACCTCAACGGCAAAACCCTGGCGCTGGGCGTAACGCAGATACATTTCATACAGGTCGCGGGCGAACAGGGCCGCCTCCTCGCCGCCGGTGCCACCGCGGATTTCCAGGATGATTGAGCGGATGGCGGCATCATCATCGGTGACCAGCAGGTCTTTGATTTCGTTGAGGCGGCGCGTGTACTCGGACTCCAGATCGGGCAGCTCGGCCGCGGCCAGCTCACGCAGGTCAGCGTCGGCCAAGCCGTCGCGCAGCATGCCGCGCGCTTCATCGAGGTGGCTGCGGACCTTGCTGAGCGCGCGGTAGGGCTCCACCAGGCGCCGCAGGCGGCCGAGTTCCTTGTTGATCGGAATCAGCCGGCCGGCGTCGGAGGCCACGGCCGGATCCTCGAGCTGCGTGTTCAGGTCGTCGTAGCGCCGCGCCACGTCGTGCAGCTTGGCCAATAATCTTGTGTCAATGTCGTCGGCCATGAATCATTCCCGCGCGTCTGCGTGTTATTGATTTGGGCTCACGTCACCATCAGAACCCCGCCCGCGAGGCGGGGTGACGTACAAACGGTCGATGACCGCGCCGGCCGAACTTCTCCCCCACTTGTCCGCACTCGGGCGGATCCGCCGTGGCGGACGTGGGGTTCTGAGCAGCAGCGCCAGCCGCCAAACAAAAACCACGCGCGCGAGCCGCCTGACGGCTCGAGCGCGTGGGTCTGAATTATCCTTCCGCAGCTAAGCCTGTGCTGCGGCTTTCTTGCCGGTGGTCTTTTTGGCCGGGCCCTTGAAGTAGTCGCCGCCGAACTTCTTGGTGAAGCGCTCGACGCGGCCCAGGGTATCGACGAACTTCTGCTGGCCGGTGAAGAACGGATGGCACTTCGAGCAAATCTCGACGTTGATCTCCTTCACCGTGCTGCGGGTTGTGAAGCTGTGGCCGCAGCCGCACTTCACTGTGCATTCGATGTATTCGGGATGAATTTCCTTCTTCATGCTGACCTCGGCTCTTTCTGTCAGTTGCCTGCAGGCGATCAAAACGCTCCTTTACGGTCGCGTTCAGAACCGCGAGCGTGAGCGAGCGCCTTCGGGGTTCCCAGCCGGCCCGCTCCCAATCCGCACCCATAGTTGCGATTCTGGGCATCCGCTGACTGCGGGGCCGGGCTGAGCTGGTTGACGAACCCAGTATTCTAAGCCCGTCCGACTCGGACGGCAAATGCGGGCGCTCGCCCCAGAGCGCGGCGGTCCGAATTGTTCCACGTGCCCGCTAAACCGCGTCACGCATTCTATGACCTTCCGCGTTATAAGTCACGCCGTCGCGAGTATTTGAAGCGATCAAGCCCACCCGCCCGCGGGTCGATGACCTAACCAGTGCGTCATCCGGAGAGGAGCCCGCGCGATGTCCTGTAGCCCTGCATCCGCCAAGACGATTCCCGCTGCGGTCCGCCTGGTGCGGGTGCCGAGTAAGGTCCGACGACCGCAGGGACTGCGGCGCAGCCACTGGGAATCGATTCAGGCGCTGGTCGCCGCCGTGGAGGCCAAGGACCTCTTCACCCAACTGCATTCGCGGACCGTCTGTGAATACGCCGACGCGATCGCGCGGCGCCTGGGACTCACTGGGCAGGCGGTCGAGAGTTTGCGCACCGCGGCCGTCCTGCACGACATCGGCAAGATTGGAATACCGGACGCCATCCTGCAGAAGCCGGGGCCGCTCACTGCGGATGAGTTCGCTCTGGTGCAGCAGCATCCACAGATGGCGATCGATATTCTGCGGCCGGCAAGCTTCCTGGCCGGCGAGCTGCCGGCGATTCTGCATCATCACGAACGCTTCGACGGCGCCGGCTATCCGCGCCGCCTGGCGGCGCGCGAGATTCCGCTGGCGGCGCGCATTCTGGCGGCGGCAGACGCTCTGGATGCCATGCTCAGCCCGCGCAGTTACAAGCAACCCTATGATCGCGCGCACGCCCGGGCAGAGTTCCTTCGCTGCCGCGGGAGTCAGTTCGACCCGGACGTGGCGAATGCGACCGTCGAGTGGCTCGACGAAATCGGTATCCGACGGACCCCTGTGCCCACGAGGGATGTATAATCTCGGTGCATGCGCCCACCCGAAAACCTTGACCCGTTAGCGGAGAAGATTCTCCGCGCACTCGCAGGACAACCGCAGGCGGCTGAGATCGTGCTGGGCGGCTATCTTGCGCTGCAACATTATCTCAATTACCGGCAAACGCGTGACATCGATGCATGGTGGCGGCAGCGCGCGTCGCCGGAAGCCGAGCGGGCCATTCTCGCGGCGATGCAGCGAGTTGCGGCTGACGAGGGGCTGGAGGTGCGGGAGCGGCGCTTCGGCGAAACGCTCTCGGTCGAGCTGGTGCGGCAAGGGCAAAAGCGGTTTTCGTTTCAAATTGCCGTGCGGACGATC
Source organism: Phycisphaerae bacterium (assembly GCA_036505095.1). Taxonomy (GTDB): domain Bacteria; phylum Planctomycetota; class Phycisphaerae; order UBA1845; family UBA1845; genus DASXUA01. The sequence goes on along the minus strand of DASXUA010000024.1, from coordinate 2,475 downwards.
GCGCTGGAACCCGCGCTCGTCAGCGCTTGGCCACCGATTCTGATCGAGACCTTGGCGGACAACATCGGCTCAAAAATGAACGCGCTCGTCGAGCGTGGCGCGCCGCGGGACTTCCTTGATATTCGCAACGTGGTTCAGCAGGGCCTGGTGCAGGTGGTCGATTGCTGGCAGCTCTGGACGCGGAAGAATCCGGGGGAAGACGTGGACGCGGCCAGGCAAAAGGCGCTGCTGCATTTGAGCGCGTTGGACACGCGCCGGCCGCTCGCATCGATTAAGGACGTTACCGAACGCGATGAGGCGCGGCGCACCCGCGAGTGGTTTCGAAATTCTTTTCTGTCGGGTTAAGATGTACATCGACCAGTCCGTCTATCCCGACTTGGCGGAACCGCCGGCCGTCCTGGAAACGATCGAGGACCAGGCCGATTACATGCAGCGCATCTGCGCGGCGTGGGACTTTCATGTGCACCCCGAGCCGCAGACGTTTGAACTGTTCAAGATGTGGAAAGAGGTCTTTGATCGCTTTCCCTTGCCGGCCTCGCCGGCGTACCACGCGTTCCGGCAATGGTTCGGCTGGGAACCGATGCCGATGCCGCCGGGAATCCTCGGACCGCTACCGCTGTATGTGCAGCTCGATCGACTCGAAGAGCGCGGCGAGGATCCCTGTGAGCACATGATTTGAGAGCTTCCGGTTTGTTCGGCGGAGGACGAGGCGGACATGACAACTGCCGCTGGTAATGGCTGCCCGCAGCGTCTGGTTTCACTGGACGTGTTCCGCGGACTCACTATCGCCGGCATGATCCTGGTGAACAATCCCGGCGATTGGGGACATGTCTATGCGCCGCTGCGGCACGCTACGTGGAACGGCTGGACACCGACCGACCTGGTGTTTCCATTCTTTCTCTTCATCGTCGGCGTCGCCATGGCTTTCAGCTTCGACCGGCGCCGCGCGCAAGGTACTGGGCGGGTGACATTGTTTGGGCAGGTCGTGCGGCGATCCATCATCCTGTTCGCGCTCGGACTGATCATGGCCGGCTTCCCGGACTGGCGCCTCACTGGTCCTTACCTGCTCATGATCCTCGGTGCCGGCCTTCTGGCTGCGAAGAGTCGCCCGGTGCGGATGACTGGGGCGCTCGTGTTGCTCGGGGGGATTGCCTTTTTCGTCGCGGACTTCAACTACTTCGATCAATCCAAGCTGCGCGTGCCCGGCGTGTTGCAGCGAATCGCCGTATGCTACTTCTTCGCGTCTCTGATTGTACTGACGGCCGACACCCGCGGGCGAGTCTGCTGCGCGCTGCTCGCCATCATCGGCTACTGGGTCATCATGAAAACCTGCGCCGCGCCGGCCGGCTACAATGCGCCGGTCGCCAGCGCGGACGGGCTGCTGAACGACTGGATCGACGCCAAGTTGCTCGGCGCGCATGTCTACCGCGAACGGCCCGATCCGGAAGGCCTGCTCAGCACCCTGCCGGCCATCGCGACCGTGCTGCTGGGCGTCCTGACGGGCCAGTGGCTCAAGTCAGCGCGCGAGCCAGCCGAGAAGGCCGCGGGCCTGTTCTTCGCGGCGAATCTGATGCTGCTGGCCGGCGTCTGCATGGATTACGGCTTCCCCATCAACAAGAAGATCTGGACGAGTTCCTACGTGGTCTTCACGGCCGGCATGGCGATGAACTTCCTGGCGATGTGTTACTGGCTTGTTGATGTGAAGCGCATCCGAATTTGGTCGTGGCCCTTCGTGGTCTTCGGCACCAACGCCATTCTGGTCTACTTCGCCTCCGGCATCGCGGCGCGCATGATGGGCCGCTGGAAACTGCACCCAGCCGGCGGCGACATCGCGCTGAAGACCTGGCTGTATCAGAAACTGTTCGCCTCCTGGGCCGAACCGACCAATGCCTCGCTGCTATTCGCCCTCAGCTTCGTCCTCGTCTGGCTCGTGCTGCTGATTCCACTCTATCGCCGGCGCATTTTCATCAAGATCTGAAGGGCGATCTCAAACGTCCGCGACCAGCACGACGTGCACCTCTCTGGGACCGTGGACGCCGGTGATCAGTATGCCTTCGATGTCGGCCGTTTTGCTCGGACCGGCGATGAAGACGATGCTGCTGGGCAGAGCTTGCGGGTCGATGCGCGGCCAGTAATCGAGCATGTCGGGCACAATGTCGCTGCAGTGGACGATCGCAATGTGGGTGGGCGGCACGAGACTCAAGCCGCGCCCGCGCCCTGCACCGGTGCTGCACACCAGCGTGCCGCTTTCGGCCAGGGCCGCGTCTACGCGCGTGAGCCCGGCATCCGCGCGGTAATAAGACTCGAAGCCAGGTGCCGAATGCCACGCGATCATGTCAATTCCGTCGCGCTGTAGTCGCTGCATCAGATCGGGCGCGTAGGGCGCCGCCTCCAGGCTGACCACGATCGAGCGCACGCCTAACCGGCACAAAAGTTCGCTGACGGAATCGACGACGCGCGCCGCCGTCGTGTCGT
>DASXUA010000023.1:0-3903 GCA_036505095.1 Phycisphaerae bacterium | reverse complement strand
GCCGGTGGAAGTTCCAGCGCAGCAGCATGGGGAAGTTGCCGAAGAGCGTCTGCTGCTTGATCATCGATTGGAACGCGACCAGCACGATGCTGCCGGCGAGCACCGCGCCCAGCAGCAGCAGGCGTTGTCCCTCCTGCGCCCAGAGCTGCGCCGGCTCGACTTTCGAGAGCCAGTCGACGATGCCGCCCAGCATGCCGAAGAGCAGCGCCTCGAACGCGCCGATCACCGCGGTGAGCAGCGTCGTGGCGAGCAGATACCCGCGCACCCCTTTCGAGCACGCCCACAGGAACGCGAAAAAGCCGCGCGGCGGCGTGCCCGGCGTCGTGTCGGGAAACGGGTCGACCAGGCGCTCGAAAAAGCGGAACACGGGATTTCGTCGGTTTATGTGCGCGGCGCGCGCCCGATGCATGGTCGGAGCTGCGGGCTTCGCCGCTATAGTCACCGGGCCGCGAAGGGCGGAATTCTACTATGCGGCGGCGTGGCCGAGCGGAGAGCAATCTCAACCGTACGATTAAAAAGCTCTCAAAGCTGGGCGTCGTCACGCTGAAGCGTCAGCGTGGCCGACTTCTCAAGCCAGAACTCACGGTTCGGTCGCTCAGGATCGAGCTGGATTTTGTCGACGGGACGGCGAAGGTTCTGGACGGGCCGTAGCCACGGCAAGGCTCGGCGGCCCACAGTTACCTCTCGTAAGCTTGATGCGGATGCTGTGTTGGCCCGCGCGCATTCCTGGCAGACCGCCATATCCGTAATGGCTCGCGCGAGACGCCCCGCTCGACGAGGACTTACCCCAACGGTTTGACCCCGATCCACCAACCGTGCAACCAGAACGCGAACACCGCCCAAGCCACCACGCCGATCACCACCGCAACCGCATCCTTCGCAGCCGTGCCCGCCGGATACACCGTTCCCGCATTCCGGTCCCGCCTTCGCGATGCCGCGAAGTCCGCGATCGCCCACACGAGAAAGCTGCCGAACAGCACGACGTCGGCAAGCGTCCCGTTCGAAATCAGATGCGCGAACGCCCAGACCTTCACGCCCAACACCATCGGGTGGTGGAGTGAGCTCTTGATCCGTGTCCCCGGCACGTACGCCGCGACCACCAGCACGAACGCGATCAAGGTGAGCACCGCGGCGACATAGTGCGTCCAGAACGGCGGACTCCACAGCACCACCGTCGCAGCGCTCGCCCGCCCGAAGCCCCATATCAGAAGTACGAAACCGGCTATTGACGCGAGCGAGTACAGCCCCTTCCACGGCCCTTCGCCGACGCGCGCGATCTGCGTCGTGCGCCAGGGGTCGGCAAAGATGCGTACCGAATGCACGCCGAGGAAGAGGACCAGGCCGAGGATCAATAAGGTCATTGTGGGCTCCGAGAGAAACTTTGGGCATGATAACTGGCCGCGAGCGCGAGCAGTCAGGCGGTAAGCTGGGGGGTTTCTGACACTAGGAAAGGCATGACCGGATCGAAGCAAACGCTGCTTGAATACCACCAGCGCAGCAAGCACCGGGTCGACCGTTTCGCGCCCGGCCCGCGCGGGCTCGACTGGATCAACCAGCCGGAGCCGTTCCGGGAGTTCGACGGCGCGCTGCGGGTCCAGCTGCCTCTGGCCGCGGATGCATTGGCGACGCGCTACAACGATGTGCGCCGCGGCATCCTGCCGCCGCCGCATCGATTTGACCTCGATAATCTGGCGACGCTTTTCCAGCTCTCGCTCGGCCTGTCCGCTTGGAAATCCTATGGCGGCAAGCGTTGGGCGCTGCGTTGCAATCCGTCGAGCGGAAACCTGCATCCCACTGAGGGCTATCTTGTGTGCGCTGCGCTTCCCGGCTTGTTTGCGGGCGTCTACCACTACCTGAGCCGCGATCATCTGCTCGAGCAACGCGCGAGCGTCGGCGATTCGCGCTGGAATCAAGCGTTTTCCGGCAACGGCGTTCTGATCGGCATCAGCTCGATCTATTGGCGCGAGGCGTGGAAGTACGGCATGCGCGCGTGGCGCTACTGCCAACACGATTGCGGCCATGCGATCGCGGCGCTGAGCTACGCCGCGGCGGCGCTTGGCTGGCGGACTCGACTCGTTTTTTCCGCGGCGGACGAGATCGTCGCCGGCTTGCTGGGGCTCGATCGCAGCGCGGATTTCGAATCGGTGGAAGTCGAAGCGCCGGACGCGCTGCTGTGGATCGGTGATCCCGACGCAAGGCCGGATCTTGCGCGTCTGCTCGACGCTCTGCGCAATGCGACCTGGCACGGCCGCGCCAACCGGTTGAGCCGGGAGCATGTGCGCTGGCCCGACATCGATTCGATTCATCGCGCCACGTACAAGCCGGCGACGCCGGAGCCCCTTCTTCCACCTGCGTCAGCGCTTCCGCCGCCGACCGCGCCCGCGCTCGATCTAGGCTTCGCCGCGATTGCGCGGCAACGCCGCAGCGCCGTGGATTTCGACGGCACGACGCGCATCAGCGCTGACGCTTGGTTTGCGATGCTCGAGTGCCTGCTCGTCCGTAGCGACGTGCCGCCGTGGAATGCGTTGGCCACTCCCGCCCGCGTGAATCCCGCGTTGATGGTGCATCGCGTGGAGGGCCTCGAGCCGGGACTGTATGTGCTGCCGCGCGATCCGGCGCATCTCGCCGGTCTCAAGCAGTCGATGCACCAGGAATGGTTGTGGCAGAAGATCGGGCCGGAGCACCTGCCGCTGTATTTCCTGTTGCCTTACGATCTGCGCGACGCAGCCAAGCTAATCTGCTGCCACCAGGACATCGGCGCGGATTCCTGCTTTGCTCTGGGCATGCTCGCGCAGTTCGAGGTTGCCTCGAACGAACCGTGGCTTTACCGCCATCTCTATTGGGAATGCGGCATGCTCGGCCACGTCCTCTATCTCGAGGCCGAAGCCGCAGGCGTGCGCGCCACCGGCATCGGCTGTTTCTTCGATGACGAAATGCACGCTCTGCTCGGCATCAGGGATCATTCCTGGCAGAGCCTGTATCACTTCACGATGGGCGGCGCGGTGGACGATCCGCGGCTCTCCACCTTGCCGCCGTACGAGTTTCAGCCCTGACGACATCGCCATCGAGCCACGCCCCGATCGTGGGTTTCGCGTGCGGCTTTTTGCGGATGAAGGTAAGCAGTTTCATCAAGCGCGGGCCGGCATTTGCTGACGACGAGAAAATATCGCCAACATATCACGAGCCTTCATCGGGCCACTCGACCAAATGAGCGGACACATCGGGCGGTGCAGGCGGGGCAGGCGGAGTCGCGTTGCTGCCCAGATAAAGGAAACCGACGATGGCATCGGTCGGCGCGAGACCGAAGGCCGATTTGATTTCGGGATCGTACGCTGCCTCACCCGTCTTCCACGCGCAGCCGAAGCCGAGCGCGAATGCGGCGACCATCACATTTTGTGCAGCCGCGCCCGCGGAGAGGATCTGTTCGATCACAGGAATGTTGGAATGCTGATCGACCTTCGCCGCGACGACCAGGATCAGCGGGGCCCGGAGGGGCTTGCTCTTCTGCTTTTCGATCTGCGCCGGCGATGCGTCCGGGTGCCGCCGTCGATACACCTCGGCCATCAACTCGCCGAGACGCTCCCGCGCGTCTCCTTTCACCACGGTGAATCGCCAGGGCCGCAATCGACCGTGATCGGGTGCGCGCATTGCAGCGGACAGTATGGTGTGAAGCTCGAGCGCATCGGGCGCAGGATCGACCAGCACGCTGCCCGATACGCGCGTCGTGAGAGCTTCTATCGCTTCCATGAGACAACTCTCCCGTGCCGCTACTCGAACATCTTCCTCGGCACCCACTTGTCCGCCGCAGTCGCGGGCTGCTCGCTGAAGAGCTGCTCGGCGATCCAGTAGCCGAGGCTCCGATAGCTCTCCCACTGCGCCTCGTCGTAGAACTGGTCGGTGGTC